>NZ_JAUBOV010000030.1:52649-80989 GCF_036700405.1 Microcoleus sp. T3_D1 | reverse complement strand
ATGGTTGTGGGAACATTGGTAGAAAAGTAGCGATAATGCTTGGACTCGATCTAAGCGGAATCGGTAGGGGTGCTTTGTCAGCGCCTTTAAGACTTAAATTATGGTCTTAAGAATCCCCGCAGCTTCAGCGCGGGGAGTGTCAAATATTCTTCATCCAATGCTTGAACAGGTTTTCTTTGACCATACTTTGCCGCATAACTTCGAGCAAGTATTCCTGAGCTTGGTCTTGGCTTAACCTTTTGACTTCTTCGCGCAGCACTTGAAGTTTGAACTGCTGTTCCATGCTGAGGCTGGTTGTAGGCATATCCATAAATCGCTCCTCCAGTTTGCTGAGATTGATGCGAAATTGATCGGAATGACGTTTCGCAGGATTTGTTGTGTCTCCTACATTGTAAACTATCATAACATTCCCTTGACAATATGTCCAAAGTAGACATTTTGAAACTAATTTGTGTCGCAAAAGTACATCAAAGTGGGGGGAGCCTTATCATAAAAAGGCGTAAAGACAGGGAAGCCTAAGCCAAAGGAGCTAGTTCGTATGGATGCAATGGAGTTTTTTCAAAGCAGTGCTGGGGAATGGCGTTCTCAGCGCAGCACTCACCACCTCGCTTTCCGCCAAGCGGAGATTGGGGATTCAAATATTCAGGTAACGGCCCTGGGTGCGGATGACGCGCGAGTGGCCGATATTTGCAAGATGCACGAAGTCGATCCGAGCCGGGCTGCTGGGGGGGCTTTTGTGACTTGGCACGGCTCGATGGCGTGGGATAAGGATGATGAGAATCATAAAGGGTCTACAGTGTTCGCGATCGTCCCCGATCCTGAAAATCCCCGGCAGGGCTTGATGTTGCGGGAACGGGGCTATGCGGAAATTGTGCCGGTGGCTGGCCGTTTTGAGATGGATGATGAGGATGGGCTGCTGCTGATTACCGAATACGAGACGATGAGTTCGATCGAGCGTTTCTGGTTTGCCAATCCGAACGTGCGGATGCGGACGAGTACGGTAAAGCGCTTTGGCGGTTTCAGCACATCGACTTTTTGTACCGAAATTCGGGTGCAACCAGACTCGGATGCAACATCAGAAGCAGCAGCAGATCAAGTGGCCGGCAGCGAGTTTTATTCGGCTCTGGGTTGGTAATTTGGCTGTGGGATGTTGACTGTTGACTGTTGACTGTTGACTGTTGACTGTTGACTGTTGACTGTTGACTGCTGACTGCCCACTGCCCACTGCCCACTGACAACTGACAACAGTCAACAAATGTTACAGATTGTTGCAAAAATTCAGGAAAATCAGATTTAGATTGCGGGAATCCCCTAATCTGTATGTTGGTTAGTTGTATCCGTTATGCTGGCAGCTCGCGGTGTCAACTATTTCTGAAATTTGAGATAACGGAGATTTTAACGTGGCGCTTCCTTTATTAAGCTACGCCCCCAAGAGCCAAAACCAGCGCGTTGCGGGTTTTGAAGTAGGGGGCGACGAGCAGCCGAGAATTTTCACAACTGAAAATGTGCTCTCGTCTGGAGACATGGATAATTTGATTTGGGCTGGATATCGCCAGATTTACAGCGAACACCAAATCCTCAAGAGCAACCGCCAAAAGTCTTTGGAGTCGCAACTCAAGTTCGGCCAAATTACTGTGCGGGACTTTATTCGCGGTTTGGCGACTTCTTCTCCTTTCTTGGAGCGGAATTACCAAACTAACAGCAACTATCGGTTTGTAGAAATGTGCGTGCAGCGCATTTTGGGCCGGGATGTTTACAGCGAGCGCGAAAAGATTGCTTGGTCGATCGTGGTAGCCAATAAGGGGCCTCAAGGCTTTATTGACGAGTTGGTCAATAGCGAAGAGTACCTGGAAAAGTTCGGCTATGACACAATACCTTACCAGCAGCGCCGAATTTTGCCTCAGCGAGTTGGAGGGGACACTCCTTTCAACTTGAAGACGCCTCGTTACAACGAGTACCACCGTTCGCAGCTTGGCTTCCCGCAAATCATCTGGCAGACAAGTGTTCGCCGTTTTGTTCCTCAAGAACAGCAGCCCAAGGCTGGCGATCCGTCGAACTATTTGGGTATGGCGCGCAATATGCCCATTCCTACTACTCCGCCGCAGCGCGTGGCTCTGGCTAATATCAATATCGAGACGATGGTTCCCCGTCGCCGGTAATTGATGCTGCCCTGATGCAATTATTTGTGTCGGGCGATCGACTGAATCGATCGGCTTTTAGGCTGAGAGAGTTTTGAGTCTTGAGTTTTGAGGTTTGAGTTTTTTGATAAACTTGGAATCCAAAACTCGGGACTCATAATTTTTTGTCATTAGTCATTAGTTATTAGTCATTAGTCATTAGTCATTAGTTATTAGTCATTAGTCATTAGTCATTAGTTATTAGTCATTAGGAAGAAAAATAATTCGACCTTTTCTCGTTGTTAACTATAAGTGCATAGGTGCATTTATGCAGCCGCAATATAACGAAGATGCTGGAAAACCATTGCGTCGCCATGCTCAACAGCTTCGTACCAAAGCCTTATACAGGTACGGTGCGGCGACAGGGCTAGTGTTGTTGCCACTGCTGGTATACGCGGTAGCACCTTTTGCTCCTTTATTTTTATTTTTGGTCGCGGCTATTTTGATAGGGGCATTAATCGCCCTTCCGTTGATTGAGGACGGGAAAACGTTTTGGAAGTCGTCTCAGAGATTTGACCAAGGGGCCTGTGGTGAAGAAAAGATTCAGCAAGTTTTGGAGTCCTTAATCCAATCTGGATGGATAGCTGAGTACAATTTAAGATTGCCGGAAGTAGGCGATATCGATGTGTGGCTGCGATCGCCTAAAGGAGTCAATTTTATCCTTGATGTGAAGTCTCACTCAACCGTAGTTCAGTTGGATGGGGATGTGCTCAAGCGTCTATCTTACGACGGGAAATTGATAGATTTTAAGAAAGATTTTCTGGCACAGATTGCCAACCAAGCTACGGCTATAAAAAAAGCTAAGAAGTTAACTAAGGTCACTCCAGTAGTTGTATTTAGCGATGCCAAAGTGATTTTGATCAACAAAAAAAAGATTAGGGGTGCTTACGTCATGGAACTGGGCAATCTGGTATCAAGGTTGCAAGAACTCGATCGCACCTATAAAACTAGATAAGATTGGGAGAAATGAGATAAACGGCTACCTTGATATGTTTGACATCAACAAATTTGCACACAGCAGTACATCCCAGACTTGCACTAGCATCTAACCCACATTCCGCACCCCCAACAGGCCCACACGCAGTTGGGGTGCCTCTTGAGAGTCCTTAGCCCAAGATAATAGTCAGTAAAAATACCCTGAATTCTGTGTCAGGAGCACATCAACCAGTTAGAGGACTCTCAAAATTGACCTTACGGGCATGATTCATATCTTTTTAATCTATAAAAACTCAAAAATCTGGTTCTAACTCAATACGGTTCAGTTAAGGAAAATTGTAACGCAAATGTTGGGCGGAGTGAAACCGAGGGTTCGTTCCACGGGCCCAACCTACGCACGATCGGTTTTTTTAGCACTAACCCAAGCGTATTGGTGGAACATCTTCCTCCCTATTCTCCAGAGTTACAACCAGCCGATCGGTTATGGAAATTGGTGGATGAACCGTTGGCTAATACTTGTGTTAAAACTATAGATGAACTCGAAACAATATTAGTTGAACGAGGTCGGTTGATCCAGGAGAATATGCAGGTATAAATTCGGAATCTAACCAACTATCATTGGTTAAGCTATGACTAATTTGTTTCAGACTTTTGAAAGCCGGATTCCGTATAATGTGCCGCCACAGGTTCAACAAGTTATTGAGAATAAAGTGGACAGCCAGTGATTAGGTTTCAACAAGCTTGGTTGACAGCCCCGCAAATTCGCCGCCGGGAGTCACCCCGCCAGCTTTTTGAGTACATTTGCACCGGGGAATTTCACTTTAAAAGTATGAGGGATTACAAATTAGGAATTATATTAGCTCTCTACTTTGCGGTAGCAATCCCTAACTTAGCTCCCTTAATTCGGCGTAATCGATCCATAACTTCCACCACATTTCCGTGATTGACGTTTTTATCCGCATTCAGCACAATTAATGAGCTCGGATTTGACCCCATTACCTGTCGCACTGTACTCTCAATCTGCTCTAAGTTGACTAACTTTTTATCAACCATTAATTTTCCCCGATCATCAATGGTGACGGTAATTTTAGCAGGCGAGTCCTGAACTTGAGAGGTTGAGGCTTTCGGTAAATTTACGGGCAAACCCTCGGATTTGGATAAAGACAGAGAGGAAACAATTAAAAACGTCAATATGGCGAAGACCACATCAATCATTGGCACGATGTTAATCTGGGGAATACTATCAGGTTCATCGGGTAGGCGCATAATTAGATTCTCTTGGTAATTTTTCGTAGCGGTGACGGTACAATAGCTCTAACTGGCCTCCAGCTTCCTGAATAAAAGCAAGCTGCTGTAAGTAAAACCCGCGAAACATATTGGCAAATAAGAGTGTAAAGATTGCCACAACTAACCCTATTGCCGTAGAGACGAGGGCTTCGCTAATCCCAGAAGTAACGCCTGCAGCATTGGTGTCCGTGGCATTCCCCAGTTTGAGCGAGGAAAAGGTGGTAATTAACCCCAAAACTGTTCCGAGCAACCCAAATAGTGGGGAAAGGCTGATAATGGTGTCAAGTATTGTATTGAATCGCTTCAGGATAGGGATTTCTGCCTGAGCGCCACTCTCTAGGGCCAAACGAAATTCTTCGATGTTGGGCGAGTCTAATTCTAAAGCTTCTAAAAAAATCCGGGCTAGGGGCAAATCGCCGTTTACTTGTAACTTTTTGATGGCGGAATCGGGGTTTTGACTGTAAAGCTGTAGCACTTCTCGCACCACTCGCCGCTGCCGCCGATTTACCCTAAACCAAAAGGCAAGACGCTCTACGATCAGCGCGACTGCTGCGATTGAGGAGGCCAATAGCGGCCAAGCAACAATGCCTGCGGCGCGAAAAATGTAAATGAAAGCATCCATTGATTTGTACTCTCGCTAGCTCAGTTGAATGATCGCAAGCTGCCTAATGGTGCAATTAGATCGAAGGCTGGTAGAGTTTCTGCGTCAAGTCGGCACAAGTGATTCAGACTGCGAATTGTTTCACTCAAGCGCGATCGCGATCGCAAGCGCGATCGCAAGCGCGATCGCACTACCTGTATGTGACTATCTTCGTCTGTACCCAAAATGCTCCTACTGCGATCTCGACCGAGATCGCGACAGATTGTTCTGCCAGTGCTTCTTTGCTAAATATTTGCGTTAGGACTTGACAATAATCTTCAATAATTTAAAAGATTCTCAACTAGGTTTCCACAAAATTTAGGGTTTGTCAAGTCATGCTCCACCCTGTTAAATAACAATGTGCTATTCAATGCTTATCTGAAATTATATTTACTTATTAATCAATTTTTAGGAAAAGCTTGAGAATGTGGAAATTTGTTGGTAAATTATGGGCTAGAGTATTGCGGTTAAGGCATTTTGGAACCTAGCCCTGCCCGACTCCGAACATTGACAGCACCCAGGAGAGCGACGTAGACGCCCCCAAAAGAAATGCTGAGGGGTAGCCTCTAGTCGCAATCTCAAAATTAAATAATGAAAATTAATTGCAAGAGTCTTGAACAGGGTGACAGTCTTCTTATAGGATGGGTAGGTTCATCATTGATAGCAAGCTCAACCCGCAGTTGGTAGCTTGTTTCGGGTTATGTCGGGGAGCCAGCGAGGATGTTGCCATCCATAAAGGAGAGTGAGAAGGCATGAGTTTTTCAAATATTTCGGCGACGCAAAGACAACAACAAGAAGAAGCTCTCAAAAAAGTTCTGGCGATCAGTCTGTTAGCCTCAACCTTACTGCACGGTGTCGCGCTGCCGTTGAGCCTCAAGTTCGTCAAACCTGCTGAATTTGCAGAGGATGCAATTGAAATTGTTGTGCTTGATGAGCCCAAAGTAGAGGAAACCGAGCCAGAGCCGACTATTCCAGAAAAGGCATCTCCCCCGCCTGACACGTTCAAACCAGAACCGCCACCAGAGCCAGCTCCCGCAGAGGAGCCACCGGTAGCGACAACGCCCCCGCCGATTCCAGAGGAGCCACCGGTAGCGGCAACGCCACCGCCGATTCCAGAGGAGCCACCGGTAGCGGTAACGCCACCGCCGATTCCAGAGGAGCCACCGGTAGCGGTAACGCCACCACCGATTCCAGAGGAGCCACCGGTAGCGGCAACGCCACCACCAGAGATTAAGAAAGAGCTGCCATTAACGGAAACTTCGCCACCAACTCCTATCGAGCCTTCCCCCCCACCTCAACAGGATTTCAATTCCCCAGAAACTCCTAAAACCCCGATCGCCAAGGAACCCGAAACCCCCTCGCCCGATCCTCCAAAAAGCGAACCACCCGTTACCGCCTCCCGCCCCAAAGGTGCTGAAAGTTCCACAGACTTTACAAAAGATGCTGGAAATCCCAACTCCTCCGACAGCCCTGAAAAAAATAACCCGCTCTCCTCGTCTGCTTCGGCGGGTAGCGGGGAGCCTTCTGATGAGCCATTAAATCCTTCTTCCGGGCCCATACAGCGATCGCCCGCGGCGGGCTCGCCAGTCACAGCTACTAGGCCAGGAGGCGGTGGTAACTCTGGAAATGCGATCGGCGATCTCACAAACCCCTCCTCCTCTGATAGCCCGGTCGGAAGTGCGTCGAACTCACCATCCGGTGCCAGCGAAAATGGCGACATACCTTCTGATGAGCCATTTGCGGCTGGTTCGGGGCGATCGCCCCGAACACCTGCGGCTCGGTCGCCAGTCACGGCCACCAGGCCAGGAGGCGGGGGAAATTCTGGAAGTGCGATCCCAGATGTAGGAAACCTCCCCTCCTCTGGTAGCCCGGTCGGAAGTGGGTCGAACTCATCACCCGGTGGAGGTGGAAATGGCGGCGGGGGTTCGTCAGGGCCATTTGGCAGCGGTTCGGGGCCGATGCCAAAACCGACAAATCCAGTCCGAGGGGGGAGTCCTTCGCGCCCGAACGGCGCGCATCTGGTCACTTGCATTAGTGGCTGCGGTAAACCTGAATATCCGATCGCAGCCAGAGAAGAAGGACGCCAAGGCCAAGTGGAACTCATTTGTGACATTGACCCCAATGGTAAGACATCCAACATCAAGATATTGACTCCTAGCAAATACAACGACTTGAATCGCGCCGCGATGAAACAAGTACAAGAAAGGAAATATGCGCCATCAGAGAGTGGCATTTCAGGAGAAAGAATAGTCATTATCTTCCGGCTCGATGACTAGGGATTTTTTTGAAACTCTAGCAATTTGGCTGGGGATTCTATAGCACCCTCCAAGGAATAGCAAAGTTAAAAGTTGAATTTTTTGTGAATTATGAATTTGGGAATGTCGTCAGCAATATTAAGTAAACTTCAGCGAGTTGGACTCGCTCTCTTACTTGGTTCCAACTTGGGAATGGCTTTATTGTTTGCCAACCCTCACAGCGCATTGGCAGGAGTAATTACTTTACCCGATGGCGGACGTTGCGAGGGAGAATTGAGTGAGGGAAAACTCAGCGGCCCCGGCATCTGTCAATATGCCAACGGCGATCGCTACGAAGGCCAATTTATCAACGGCAAACCTCACGGTCAAGGCATCTATACCTTTAAAGAAGAAGGTCGATACCAAGGAGAATTTGCCGATGGTGAATTCAACGGTCAAGGTGTCCGGGAATTTGCTAACGGCAACCGCTACGAAGGAACTTTCAAAAACGGTGAGTTCGATGGTACAGGCACTTTTACCTCAACTAACGGCATTCGTTACGAAGGCTCTTTCACGAGTGGTTCCCCTAGCGGTCGAGGGGCTTTTACCTTCACTAATGGTACTCGTTGCGAAGGAGATATTAAAGAAGGAAAAGTTAACGGCAAAGGCGTCTGTGAATATGCTAATAAGAACCGCTACGAAGGAGAGTTGCTGAATAACTTGCCTCACGGACAGGGAATTTATACCTTTGCTGAAGGAGGTCGTTATGAGGGGCAATTTAGTGAAGGGCAGTTTCACGGTAAAGGGGTTCGCGAATATCCGAACGGCAACCGCTACGAAGGAGAGTTTGTCAAGGGCAACACTCAAGGTCAGGGGTTGTTTACTTTTAAAGAAGGGGGACGTTATCAAGGGCCGTTTGACAATGGAGAATTTAGTGGTGAAGGTGTCCGTGAGTTCGCCAATGGAAATAGCTATAAAGGCACTTTTGTCAAGGGTAAGATGAGCGGGAAAGGAGTTTACATTTTTGCGAATGGCGATCGCTGCGAAGGCGAATTTAGCGATGGTCAGTTCAACGGCAAAGGTACTTGCATTTACGCCAATGGCGATCGCTATCAAGGTGAATTCCTCAACGGGCAAAAACACGGGCAAGGTTCTTATCTATATGCAGATGGAACGAAGGTAGAGGGAAATTGGCAACAGGGGCAGCTCCAAAAATAATTGTTTTTCCTTTGACGCGCCACTCTCCTTCTGAAAAAGCAGTGAACCAATTTTAAGAGAATTGGGCTAGGTTTTTATTCCCTTTGGATCTCAAGCGGAGTTAGATACCCTGCTAGCCCCAGGGCTGTTTCATTCTCGCGGGCGATCGCGTCTAACTCTCGATAAGTCAAACTGGCGGTTTCAGTTTTTCCGTCTAACAGAAATGTATATTTCTGCTCTGGTTGGTGTAATGCTCTGTTTTGTAGGAGTTCTACTAAATTGGTACAACTTTCGGTGAGTTGGTTTCCCTGAATGCTTGCGTCACTCATCGATTCTTTTTACCTATAAATCTTGTTTGCAGTACGCCAACCAGTTGGGTCAAATTCTTTCCACATAGACTTTCTGTGAACAGTTGTTGGGCGTTACGACTCTGGCATCAGCGCGTTTGAGTCTTCAATCCGGGTATGAGCGCTTGTTTTCACGTTTTGTTGTCGATCGGGCTGTTCGGCTGCAGGCTCCGGGGCGATTTCAGTCCGAGCCAGCTTCGATATCAGCTTCAGGGGCTTTACGGCTATCGACTTTAAGCATATTAGGCTAGATGACATTTATTATCAAGAGTTGTCAACAAAGTTGTTGACTCTTCTCGTTTCCTATATGACAATCTTTTCTAACTCTGGTCATAGCATTTTAGGCGGGCGTTTGTCTGGTTCTGACCATCAACCATAATAGGCACCTGGTGTGCAACTAGTATAAGGGGTGACACCCCCTATCTAAAAATGCAATAATTTTTCATTAGTTAACTCTTGACAGATGCAAGTGCTCTGTTATCTAATTAAGGCACTTTCTCATTAAGCGCCCCGCGATTACTTCCTTTAACCGAAGAAGCTGCCAACCGTGGGCGATCGTCCAGAGCGCCACCGGACTGAGGCTTTCGCCCTCACGCGCCTCCTGTATTCCCAGACAAAGGCCACTAGCGACGGGAGAATCGGATCGAACTGCGCCCGACAACTGGGCCGGATCTTCCGCAGGTCAGTTTCAAGAGGCACACAAGAGCAGCAACGCTGCCACAAATCATGTTGTGCAAGCAACGCAAACCACATATCCGAAGTTCCATTAATTGTTGATTCAAGAGTAATGAATAGATCGCAGAAATTATTAAATAGCCTTGGGCTGGCAGGAGTCGTGTCGGCGTTAGTCGCTGGGCCGGCGTGCGCTTCCAACATCGCGCAGGTGACGGGCGTTCGCCTCAACCCCACGTCAGAAGGCATTGAAATCATCCTAGACACTGAAGATGGAAGACCCCTGCAAGTCTTCAGCGCCAGCTTTGGCGAAACTTTACAAGCTGATGTCATCACCGCTCAACTGCGACTACCGGGGGGAAATGAGTTTCGTCAAGACAAGCCTGCTGCCGGAATTGCTTCTGTCACCGTTACTCCTTTAGATAACAACAGCATCCGAATCAAAGTCGTTGGCGAGAGGGGTCAACCAGTGGCACAGGTGATTCCTAACGCTGCGGGTCTGATTCTCAGCTTAAAACCCACCTCGGAGATGACTGCTCGCCCGTCTGCACCTGCTCCTACAACACAGCGGCCGGGGACACCCGCAGCACCCTTGCCACCTACAGGGCAGCCGGTAGAGATACCCGCAGAACCTTTGCCACCTACAGCGCAGCCACCTGGGACGCCCCCAGAACCCTTACCGCCTACAGCGCAGCCACCTGGGACGCCCCCAGAACCCTTACCGCCTACAGCGCAGCCACCTGGGATACCCCCAGAACCCTTGCCGCCTACAGCGCAGCCACCGGGGACACCCCCAGAACCCTTGTCGCCTACAGCGCAGCCACCAGGCACACCACAGGCGGGGAGAGACCCGATTGAAATTGTCGTCACTGCAACACGAACCTCAGAAAGAGTGACAAACGTGCCGCGCTCTATAACGGTGATAGACTCAGAAGAACTTCGGCAGCAGGTAGGGCCATCGAGAGATATCGGGGAAGCTCTGGCAAATCAGGTTCCCGGTTTCGCGCCCCCGACTCAAACTACTGCCACTTATGGACAAACTTTGCGGGGTCGCGACGTTTCTGTTCTGATTGACGGCGTGCCGCAAACGACCAATCTTCAATCTTTTGTCAGAGATTTTAGAAACATCGATCCCAGTGCGATCGAGCGCATTGAAGTAGTGCGGGGGTCTACCGCAATCTACGGCGCTCAGGCTACAGGTGGCGTGATTAATATTATTACTCGCCGGCCAACTGAGGAAAGGCTAACTGCTGTTACTGAAGTGGGCGTCAGTAGCGCTTTAACAAACACAGAAGATGCTTTAGGCTTTAACGCTCAGCATACGATGTCTGGTCGAAGTGGCAATTTCGATATGACCGGCACTGTCTCGCTCGCCAGAAGTGGAGCTTTTTACGATGCCCAAGGCGATCGCATTCCCTTTTTTGAACTCGGCGGAGATAGCAGCACCCTCTTCAACGTCATGGGCAAAGTCGGGGTAGATTTGGACACCCAACAGCGGCTGCAACTAACTGTCAATCACTATCGGGAAACTCAAGATCCCAATGTGCTCGGAGACTCTAGCGTTGACGACCAGGAAGGACGGCAAAAAGCCCGCGCCATCCGAACCGGAAATTTGGATATCGCCGGGGAAACACCGGGAAATAGGAATACACTCCTCAACCTAAGTTACACCAACCAAAACCTTTTTGGCAGCAGCCTTCAAAGTCAAATTTACTATCGAACGCATTCCAATGTAGGTGTTCCTTCAGATTACCGCACGTCCGATTTCTTTGGGCCGTTTGTCGGTGTTACTCGTTCGCGCACCAACACCGAACAAATAGGAGGAAGGCTGGCGATCACCACTCCTTTATCGCGTGCCGAAAATCTTCGATTAACTTGGGGTTCTGACTATGTTACTGAAGATAGCAGACAGCGTTTCGACCTGTACGACACGGAGAGATTTGACGCAAGTGGGGGCCGGGTTTACCGGAAAATCTCCGAGCGTCCTTTCGTTCCTCCTTACACTTATGACAGCCTTGGCCTTTTCGGTCAATTGGAATGGAATATTGACGATATCGTCATTCTAAGTGGCGGGATACGTCACGAACGCGCCGGGTTAAACGTCAATGATTATACCACTTTTAACGAGCGCCAGATCGAAGGAGGCGATCGCAAATTTAACGCCACCCTATTTAATACAGGGGCTGTCTATAAAATTAATGACAACTTCAACATATTTGGCAACTTTTCTCAAGGTTTCTCAGTTCCAGATTTCGGCCGCATCCTCCGCCAACCCCCCGACAATTTTGTCGGAATTGAATCTTCGTTAGAAGTAACTCAACCGCAAAAAGTCAACAACTACGAAATTGGCATTCGAGGAGGGTGGCGAGCGGTGCAAATGTCGCTTGCCGCTTTTTACAATACCTCGGATCTAGGAATCAGTTTTCAACCAGTTGGCAACACAGGCCGCCTGGAACTCATCCGCGCCCCAGAACGCATTTACGGCTTAGAAGGGACTGTGGATTGGCAACCTGGACGAGCATGGTCGATCGGCGGGACTGCTACTTATATTCAAGGCGAATATGAGGAGGACAACCGTTACATCGCGATCGATAGCAGCCGAATTCCACCGCTCAAGCTAACAGCTTATGTTCAAAACGAAACTTTGCCGGGATGGAACAATCGTTTACAGTTATTATATTCTGGAAATCGCGATCGGGCCTTCAAAGACGGCTCGGATGGCGGCCCGATTAGCAGCTATCTCACACTGGATTACGTCAGCGCGGTTAAAATTGGCTCTGGGCTGCTACAAGTCAAAGTCGAGAATTTATTGAATAATCAATATTTTCCCGTGCTCTCCCAATACTTAGCTGGATTTGGCTCGGACACCTCTAATTATGCAGGCAGAGGTTTGACTCTCAGTGTTAATTACCGCCTTAACTGGTAATTACAGCAGATTGCAGGTTTAGGAGGTAGATTCAATATCCCCCGTAGGGACACTCCAAGAACCCATTGGTGTCAATTTAACGTCAAACCGACAGTCCGGCAGGGGTTTAAACCCCTGCCTCAAAGCTAAAGTCCTCTAAAAGAGGACTGAAGGACTCATACCAAATCCGGGTTAAAAACCCCTTTATTGCTGGAGAGGGGGAGAGGGGGAAAAATTAGCTCGCCAGTTCAAAAAGGGGGTGAGTAACCCGGATTTAGTATCATTAGTCCTCTTGAGAGGACTTTAGCTATTAGACAGGGGTTTCAACCCCTGGCGGACTCGCGGGCCCACTAACGGACTTGAATGAGAACAGTTAACGGCTTTGAGAAAAATTTCGAGATGAAGTTCCGCAAACTCGCATTCAAACTGCACTTGTATTTGGGGTTGGTGGTAGGAATATTTCTAGCAGTAATTGCTTTAACCGGCAGCTTGCTGGTTTTCGGCCCCGAAATCGAGCGGTTCTTCAATCCCCAACTCCTGCAAGTAATTCCTCAAGCCGAACGCATACCGCTGGAAAATGTCCTGCAAATTGTCCAAAAAGCTTATCCGCAAAATCAAGCTCTTAGTATTTTGCTGCCGCGAGCAGCGAAGGAAGTTTGCCAAGTTTCGATGCTTTCAAAGAGTGAGGAAGTAGTTAGCGTTTATGTCAATCCTTACAGCGGAGAAATTAAAGGTGCGCGCCTTTGGAAAGACAGTTTTACAGGTTTTATTTTGACGTTACACGCAGAATTAGCGGGAGGAGAACTCGGTAATCTTTTTGTAGGCATTTGCGGTCTAGTAATGCTAGGAATAACTTTTACTGGCTTGGTATTGTGGACGGGTTGGCGCAATTTGGCTCGCGGATTCTCTATTAATTGGAAAGCTCACTGGCAGCGGACTGTATTTGATTTACATAACGTTTCTGGCATTGTATCGGTCGCTTTTCTCATACTAATTTCCGCTACAGGGACAGCGATAATTTTTTACGCGCCGGTTGAATCGACTCTGTATTGGCTAACGAATGAAAAGCCACAGCCAGCATTGACTTCTCATCCCCACTCTAGCAGTTCGAGGCAAAACCTTGATGAAATATTACACCAAGTTAATACCGTTTGGCCGGAAGCTACAACCACTTTTATTTCTCTGCCTTTGACGCCTGAAGCAATTTTTAAAGTACGGAAAAAATTTCCCAACGAGCCGCACCCAAACGGGGTTAGCACCATTTATATAGACCAATACAGCGGCAAAATATTGCAGGCTGACAGTGTAAATTCAGCTTCTGTAGCAAATCGAATTCTCAGCTCGCTTTATCCGCTACATATTGGCAGCTATGGCGGAATTTACTTGCGACTGGCACACGCGATCGCAGGATTAGCAGCGTTTGTACTGTTTGTTACGGGTGTACTGATGTGGCGACAGCGGCATTTGGTGAAATTTTACCGCAATCAGGCGAGACAGCAATATGAAGAATTATCTCCACTTAGCCAGCAATGGCCTTGGTTTTAATGAGAGCGGCGTGGGATTTTATGCGGGTCTCATTCTCCTGCCTAAAAACCCCTAGCCTCGGAATTTTAAATCCTATTAATCGCGTATTTCATGCAAAAATTTATGCAACTCTGGCTGGGACAAACTGCTTCGATGATTGGCAGTGCTATGTCCGCGTTTGCGCTGACTGTTTGGATTTGGGAGTCCACAAGTCAAGCGACGGCTTTGGCTTTGTTGATGTTTATGAACAAGGTGATACATCAATTAGGAAAGTAGCCGCCAGATTTGATGTAAGTAAACGGTTTTTCTTCACGGGGTGACAATGCCGTCAAAACGTCCGTATCATCAGGGACATAGCCCTCAAACCCCTCTGAAAAAATGGTAGCTTGTTCCGTCTTATTGCCATTAATTCCTCAATCATTTTTTCACAACATTCTATTCCTATTACCCAAAAATGACCATACAATCCCATCCAAAAACTACTATGTCGGCGTATAGTTCGCGGTTCTTCTTTGATGCGCCCCACATATTTTTGAATACCCATTTTTTTAGTTGTCTTTGGAAACAATTTTGGTAAAATGGAGGTAACATTGTATATAGATGGGGTTGCTTATAAAATTTACCCCATCTTTTTTTACCATAAATCGGTCTAACCTTTGTTAGCTATGGGTCAAGACGGGGTTGTCACCCCCTGAACTATCTGCCTTCATCTGCGTTCATCTGGGGTTTCCTTCTTGCATCAAAGATTTAGGCAAGAAGTTTAATGAAAAAAAAGGAAGGGGAAAAAAGGTTTATATAGCAATCCTAAATGATTATACTCGTTACCAGGCTCTGCCTGGTAACGCATATCCGGAGGAAGAGCCTCCATTGTCGCAGCCGAGGCAGAGCAAGAGTGACATCGGTTCCCAGGCAGAGCTTGGGAACCAGTTAACCAGTTATTGAAACTGATTTAGGATTGCTATAGTAAGGAATTTAGTCATTAAAAAGGTAAAGGATCTGGTTCTGACGGTAAGAGGCTTACGCCAGTATAAGCTGATTGGAGTCGATCAAAAATGTATTCAAAAGCTTCTTCAAAGTGTCTGGGTTCATCAATGAGAATCTTGAATTCGTGACCCCAAGGATAAACGGTGACAATGAAATTGTCAATAACTTTGTTAACACTCAAAGATATTTCGACTGTTTCGCGATCGCCATTTTGGGGATTTTCTGGATTTTCGCAAACATCGATCGCACCATCAAAATACAGAATGCCATTGTCATCAAACTTCTGATTTTGGTTGTGAATCGGGCATTCCAAATAATCGCTCATTTGCTTGATAAAAATTTCACTAAAATCCTGACAAGCTTCGCAGGATTCGCGGTATGCTTGCCGGGATGCTGCGTAAGCTTTGCAAAGTTCCTCAAATTTAGACATAGAAATTACCAGTGTTAACTGCCCAACATATCAAGTGTGAGAGCGCAATCGCAATATTTTCAACAAGGTGTTGAATTGATCGGGTAAAGGTGCGATCGCCTCTATTAATTCTCCTGTTACGGGATGCTGCAATGTCAGCCGCCATGCGTGGAGGGCTTGTCCGGTTAAATTGACGCCGATGGAACGGTTGGAACTGTACATCGGGTCGCCGACAATGGGATGTTTTATCTCCGCTGTATGCACGCGAATTTGATGGGTGCGGCCGGTTTCTAATTGATAGTGCATTAAGCAATAGTTGCCGATTCTTTCTTTGATTGTCCAGTGAGTAACTGCGGGGCGACCGCCTTTTTCTACTGGTACTACCGCCATTTTTTTGCGGTCTGTGGGATGCCGCCCGATGGGTAGGTCTATTGTGCCTGTTTCGGTGTTGGGAGTCCCGTAAACTATGCCTAAATACTCGCGGCGGGCCGTTTTGGTTTTGAGTTGGGCTTGCAGGTGTTGGTGGGCTATGTCGGTTTTGGCGATCGCGATCGCACCTGTTGTATCTTTGTCTAATCTGTGCACGATTCCCGGCCGCTGAACTCCGCCTATTTCTGCTAGGGGACAGTGGGCTAACAAAGCGTTGACTAATGTACCGTCTTGGTGTCCGGCGGCTGGGTGGACGACTAATCCGGCTGGTTTGTTGATGATAATTAGGCTGTCATCTTCGTAGAGGATGTCGAGGGGAATTGCTTCGGCCTGCAACTTTGTGGGCTGGGCTTCGGGTAATGTGAGGTGGATGCGATCGCCCGTTTTTACTGATATTTTTTTCGAGGTGCAGGTTTCGTCGTTGACTTTGACATTGCCTTGTGATATGAGGCTTTGGATTCGCGATCGGGATAAGTCCGGTATCTGGTTTGACAGCCAAATATCTAATCGCTGATTGACATTACTGCGATCGAATTCCTCTGTATTTTCTACTGTGTAAATCTGTGCCGCAGTGTCTGTTTCTATCATTTACTTTCTTTGGTAATCGGTAATCGCTAATTTAAAATCGATCGATTTGTATGCAGTACATATCTTGTAGGGCCGGGTTTCACCCATAATAATTGCCTAAAACCAATAATCTCGTAAACCCGCCCCCACGAACACGGTAAATCGAAATCTACATCTTTCAAGATACAAGAGACTGGTTTCACCGACAATTATCGCAGTGGCCGCACTGCATAGATTTCGCCTCATTGGCAAACCCAAAAGCTTGCAGCAAAAATTGCCACCTGCACTGCCGATATTTCAAATATTTTACCATTTCTTCCGCTGCGGTAAAAGTTGATTTTTCCGCTTTTTGCTGTGGAGATTTATTAATCGCATAATTAAAAGGATCACGCCATGTTAATTGTCCGCTGCTGTGCAAGATTGAAAGGGCGATCGCGCTTTCAGGAAATTCGCGGGAAACTGCTTCTATATCCCCTTTAACTGGCAGTTTTTTGGCTAATTGCTGAGCTTCTCGGTATTGCGATCGCAATTTATCTTGAAAAAATTCCTTTCTTTGTTTATCTTCAGGATAAAGCAAACCCGTCGGTTCGCTAATCAATGTCAGGGCGATCGCCGATTTGCCGTCGCGTCCGCCTCTACCAATTTCCTGAATGTATTCCGATAATAGCAAAGGTGCTTGATAATGAACAACCCACCGGACATCGGGCTTATTAATTCCCATCCCGAATGCTGAGGTACAAGTCACGAATTTAAGCTCATTGTTCAGCCAAGCTGTTTCTATTTTTCGTCGGGATTCTGGACTTAAACCTGCATGATATGCTGCTGTTTCATAACCGGCTGCTTCCAACAACTCCGCCAAGCTTTCGCTATCTTTCCTAGTGCGGACATAGACTAAACCAGCTTGTTTTGGTCGAGCTTTAATAAAATTTAATAACTGCTGCTTGCGTCCTCTCGGCGTCCAGACTGTTTGCACTTGCAGGTGCAGATTAGAACGGTACGGACTTAGCAGAAATGCTTCGGGTTTTTGCAGTTGCAAGACATTTTTGATTGTCTGCTGTGCTTCCGGGTTGGCGGTAGCGGTGAAAGCTGCGATCGCAATTTTACTGTTTGCTGGTTTAGCTTTCAACAAAGCCGGCCGCACTGTTCCCAAACGGCGGTAAGCTGGTCGAAAAGTATCACCCCACTGCACTAAACAGTGAGCTTCATCTAATATTAAACCGTTAATTTGAATGTGCGGCTGACTGATAATTTCCCAAACTGGTTTGCTGAGTAATGTTTCGGGAGACAGGTACAGCAATCTTAATTTGTTTTGTTGCAGCGATTGCATAGTTTTTCGGCGCTGCGCTGTTGGCAATTGACTGTGGAGGAGGGAAGCGGGCAGATTACGATCGCGCAATTCTTGTACTTGATTTTCCATCAGTGCGACTAACGGCGAAACTACGAGAGTTAAGCCTGTTTGTAACAAAGCTGGCAGTTGAAAGCAGATTGATTTGCCACCACCTGTCGGCATAATTATAATTGTATCTTTTCCGGCTAATAAACTACCGACGATTTCTCCTTGCGGCGGTCGAAAGTCGTCGTATCCCCAAATTTTTTGGAAGGTGGCGCGGGCTTGATTTAATGATGTTACTTCGGGTTGAAAGTTCATTTGACTGAGTTAAAAAAATTGTATGGTTTCGCCACAACTAACGAATTTTTGGCAAATTCGGATCTTTTCGACAAGTCGAGAGTGGTAATTCTTCACCACCTTGTATCGTGGTAATTCTCATTCGATTTCTATCTGTCACCACATTTAAACAAGCACACCCATATCCATAATTAACATTAATTTTGACATATTCATCGTCGTTAAAAGGAGGAATATTGTTGATTCCTCCGGCTTGATATCCCCCTTGCACCGAGATAGTCCATTGAGCATCTTTGTCTTTGAGATACCAATTAGCAGGCGTGGGATTGAGCAACCATCCGCACCTGGTTTCAGCCGCTTTTGCAGGAATAATAACCATCGAAAAAGATGAGATGATTGCAGGTATCAACCACTTGAGTTTCATAGCTTTACATCCTAATTTTTGAGCGACAATCATACAGGAATTACGCGCTTCGAGAAAAGAAACAGAAACCTGGTTTTTTAGCGAATCTGCCGGTGACAACGAAGTATTGTCGCAAAAACCAGGTTTCTAACTACCTGCGCGTAAGTCCTGTCCAAAAACCCAAATCCCAAATCCCCTAAGACTCCTCGCCGTCTCGGCGACCGAGCTCGTACACGCCGCCACCAATACAGGCGATCGTACCCATAGATACCGCCCAACCAGTACCCAGAGAAAATTCTACGCCCCAATTGCACAATCCGCCCGCAATCAAAAAGGGCACAATGCTCAACAGCGAAGCGTAAAACGCATTTTGGGCTTCCCTGGCTTGGCGGGTTCTTTCAAACTCGGATTCCGAGGTGTAGAGGGATCTCTCGGCAAAGTTCATCCAGCGGTTGAGTTGCAGGATTACCCATTCTGTGAGGGGCGACAGGCCCCAGTACAGGGCCAAAGACCACAAGGACGCACCGGCGATCGCAGTTGCGTCTATGGCAAAACTAAAGGGAAAAATTTCAGTAAGCATTGCTTGATGTGTTATGAATTTGAAATTTTGAATGACATCCAAAATCCCGGAACTAACTATAGTGTCAAGCAAAAGCTCGATCGAATTCAACCGCAGCACGAATTCCTCAGCCAATTTTTTTTTATCACCCCTGGACATTTACCCGGAAGCCTTGACACGGGTTTTGGATGGAGTAAGATACACGTTGTTGATAAACTGATTCGCGATCGCGGGTAGAGCTCAAAGCCAATCTTGCAGCGAATTGGCATAACTTACATCTTGCACCCTTCTCCGAAACGGGCTTTCCGGCGCGTTCGACAAAGAATGATTTTTTTGTGGGCTGGGCCGGAAAGCTCGCCCCTGAAAGCTTTATTGACAAGGGTGCAAGATGTGAGCCTAACAGACAACGCAAACTCCCACACACATTTAACTTTGAGCCGTGAAAAAAATCCTGCAAGACTCTAGAGGCCCGCTGACGGCAAAACGCTTTTTTCGTCTCAGACAAATGCTGCTGCTGGCACTTTCGATCGGCATTGTGTTGATCGGCCCTTATTTGCAGCAGCAGGTGGTCAAAGCTCAGTCAGGTTTACCAACCAGAGTAGCGACGGGTAATTTGTGGCAAGAAGCTTCTTTTCCAGTCGAAAACTTTGAAACATACACTTCCCCCTTCGGCCCCCGTGGCGGGGATTTTCATTACGGTTTGGACTTGGCCGCCCCGGAAGGCAGCTATATCCGCAATTGGTGGGGGGGGCAAGTTGTGGAAGTTTGGGAAGATGGCCGATGCGGCACTGGTATGGTGGTGCGATCGGGAAATTGGGAACACATCTACTGTCACCTCAGAGGCCGAGTGCTAACGGCTAACGGCGGGCGTTATTATACCGATCGCGAAGGTACTTTGCAAATTTGGCAAGGTCAAACAGTGCCTGCGGGTGCGAGAATTGCCAGAGTTGGGATGACCGGCCGCACGAGTGGGCCTCACTTGCACTGGGGATTGAAGTACGGCGGCCGCTGGGTAGACCCGGCTTTGGTACTCCGGGAAATGTACTCCCAACAATCTTAATTGGTCATTAGTCATTAGTCATTAGTCATTAGTCATTAGTCATTAGTCATTAGTCATTTTTATTGGTTTGTAAGCTGTTCTGCATTTAAATTGTCTGTCAAAAAACAATCTAACTCTTGTGGGGTGGGCGTCCCGCCCGCCCTGAATATGCAATTTAAAGGCGCGACAGCTTAGTAAGGAATAAAGTCCTTATTTTTTCGGTAATGAGGACTAAAGTCCTCACTACAAACTTGAATAACTAATGACTAATGACCAATGACTAATGACTCTTTACGTTGGGGCCAACTCTTTTTTTGTCAACTCGGTGTACCGAGCTACAATTTGGCGGAATTCGTCGCCGTCGATCGTTTCTTCATCCAACAGCGCTTCGACAAGTTTGTCTACCAAAGCGCGGTTTTCGCGGATAATTCGGCGAGCTTCTTCGTAGCACTCAAAGGCAATTTCCCGGACTTGGCGATCGATCTTGATTGCCATGTCTTCGGAATACTCACTTCGCGAATTCCAGTTCTGCCCCAAAAACACCTCATTGTTCTGACTTTCAAAAGCCACAGGCCCCAAATCCGACATTCCATAAAGCGTTACCATCTTCCTAGCGAGGCTGGTGACTTGTTTGATATCCTCGCTGGCACCGAGAGTTACTTCGGCAGCGCCGTAAATTTCAGCCTCCGCCGCCCTTCCCCCCAAAGCTACTGTAATCCGGCTTAACAGCCAAGCCCGACTCATCAAACCTTCGCTGTCGATCATTTCGTCGTCGTACACATAGCTAACAAAGCCTGCGATGCCGCCGGAACGGGGAATAATCGTCACTTTATCTATTGGGTCAGTATTTTTGAGCATCGTCCCGACTAGGGCGTGTCCGATTTCGTGGTATGCTACCATCCACTTTTTCTTGCTGTCCAGCAGCGGGTTAAGGGTAAGCCCGATCGTGATCCGGTCGATCGCGTCGTGAACTTCTAAGTTACTAATCGTGTCTTTGCGACGCCTCGCAGTGAGAATAGCTGCTTCGTTGAGCAAGTTTGCCAAGTCGGCGCCGGAAAAGCCGGGAGTGCGGCGGGCGATCGTGTCTAGGGCAACTTCTGGGTCGAGTTTTTTGTTGCGCGCGTGAACTTGCAAAATCCCCAAACGCCCTTTGTAACTGGGCAAATCTACCGTTACTTGTCGATCAAACCTGCCGGGCCGCAGCAGGGCGGTATCGAGTACATCGGGCCGGTTAGTAGCTGCAATCACAATCACGCCGCTGTTACCCTCAAAGCCGTCCATTTCTGTCAGCAACTGGTTGAGAGTTTGTTCGCGTTCGTCGTTGCCGCCGCCGATACCAGCGCCGCGCTGCCTTCCTACGGCGTCTATTTCGTCGATGAAGACGATGCAGGGCGAATTTTCTTTAGCTTTCTTGAACAAGTCGCGGACGCGGGAGGCGCCAACTCCGACAAACATTTCGACAAATTCAGAACCGGAGATGCTGAAGAAGGGGACGGCTGCTTCGCCTGCGATGGCTTTTGCCAGCATTGTTTTGCCGGTTCCTGGAGGCCCGATTAACAGAACTCCTCTGGGAATTTTTGCGCCGATGGCGTTGAAGCGTTCGGGTTTTTTGAGGAAGGTTACGACTTCTTGCAGTTCTTCTTTAGCTTCTTCGATGCCTGCTACGTCGTCGAACATCACGCCGGTTTTGGCTTCCATTTGGAAACGGGCTCTGGATTTGCCGAAGTTCATGGCATTTCCTTGAGATTGGGTCGATCGGCGCAGGATGGCCATCAGCACTGCCAACACTGCAAAAATCACTAGCAAGTTTACTACTAAACTGACTGCGGCGGCGTTGTCGGCTGTTTGTTTGACTTCAAAGTCAATCTTTTTGGCGCGGATTTGCGAGTACAGTTCTCGGTTGTTGTAGTCGAAGAGAGTAACTGATTGGGTTTGATCGCTTTTTTGATTTTTAAGCTTAACCTTGGCAGTTTTTTGAGTTTCGTCTACTTCGATTTTACTGACTTGCCCTTTTTCTATGTTGTCGATCAGTTGGCTGTAACTCATGGTGTTTGGCGCGCTGTCGGCAAACACCGGGGTCGAGAGCAATATTCCTTGAGAAATCACCAAACTGCCCAGGATGCGCCAAAGATTCCGTCCTGGAATTGATTTTTTAGGATTCTGGCTCGACTTGTCTTTGTTTACAGCTAGATGCCCCAGCCATGCGTGTTTCCAAGAATTTTTCATATTGCTTTGCCCAAGGTTGAAGACTGCCAAGATTGACCGCTTGTGGTTTGCTACGTTCATTTATTTTAACAAGAGGGCGGGTGTTGAATGGGTTTATCTCTCACTGGATCTCCAGATACCCCTCTTGAGGGGGGTTTTGAATCCACGGCTTCCTCAAGAAACCGGGTTTTTTACGTAATCTGCGGGCTATAACCAAGGATTTTGCTCAAAAAACCCGGTTTCTGGGCCCCCTTCACTGAACTTACCCACGCATCCTCAAGAAACCGGGTTTTTTACCTAATCTGCGGGCTATAACCCAGGATTTTGCTCAAAAAACCCGGTTTCTCGGCCCCATCCGTAAATCTAAAATCTAAAATCGATTGATTTTGCTCAAAAAACCCGGTTTCTCGGCTCCGTCGGTAAATCTAAAATCTAAAATCTAAAATCTAAAATCGATTGACAGTTGCCGATCGAACTTGCTATGTTAATCATACTCGTAATGAGTACGTTTTAGTAAAGCAGTTATTGTTTTTAAGCTTTATGGTAAAAATTGTCGGCATTGGTGGAAGTTTGCGGGCTGGCTCCTACAGCCAGTTAGCGTTGAATGTGGTAGCAGAACGGGCCGAGGCCCTGGGCGCGGAAGTTGAAATATTGGATTTGCGATCGCTCAATCTGCCCTTCTGCGACGGTGAGAATGATTATCTCGATTACCCGGATGTGGAAAAGCTGCGAAATGCGGTTAAGCAAGCCGACGGCTTGATTTTGGCAACGCCGGAGTATCACGGTAGCGTCAGCGGTGCTCTCAAGAATGCCCTGGATTTGATGAGTTTTGAGCATTTGGACGGGAAAGTTGCGGGTGCGATTAGCGTTTTGGGAGGGCAAGTTAACAGCAACGCACTCAACGATTTGCGCGTGATTTTGAGATGGGTGCACGCTTGGGTAATTCCCGAACAAATTGCGCTCGGACAAGCTTGGAAAGCTTTTAGTCCAGATGGTAAATTGTTGGATGAAAAACTGTCGGAAAGGTTCGACGAATTTGCTCGGAGTTTAGTAGAAAATACGCGGAAATTGCGAGGAATTTCTTAGCAGACGGCTTGCTTTCGCCAGGAGTCATTGGTAATTGGGAATTGGGAATTGGTAGTAACTAACCAATAACCAATAACTAATGACTATTGGTAATGGGTAAGGAGTAATTTGTATTGGTTATTGGCAATTGGTAATTTGTAGCAACCAACTACTGACTACTGACTAATGACTACTGACTAATGACTAATGACTACTGACTACTGACTAATGACTAATGACTACTGACTAATGACTACTGACTAATGACTACTGAGTTAAAATGGCATATCGATCATGTCTCCGAAAGGATGGGGTACGTCGATCGCCATTCTGCCGGGTTTTGACTCATATTTGTCTATCCACTTTTTGGCCAATTCCAAAGCTTCCTCCTCAGTCTTGGCATTTTGGACGGCGACGTGGCGGTTGCCGCGGCTATCCCAAACCTCGACGTAGAAGACTTTCTGGGATTGAATAATCCAACCTTTATAAGTGTCTGCTGGTTCCATAGTGAGAATCCTAAAATAATCGGGGGGGAGTTCCACAGGCGAGCTAATTGTAAATATTGCCCTGCATAAAATGAATTTTACGGGGGTTTCTATAGTATTTTTGGAAAAAAGTCAGTTTTACGGTTAACCTCATGACCCGACTCCTGAAGCAATTATTTAACTGGAGAAAATATCTCCAACCTTTAGCCGCGGCGATCGCGATCGCCCTAATCGCATCCCAGATGGCGGTATTGCCGGCATTGGCGACTGGCGTTTACGAAATGCCGGTGTTGTCGGCGGGCGATCGAACTTGGGTGTTCGACAAAGGCGACGTACTCAGCCGCAGCAGCGAAAGCAATATCAGCAGCGTGCTCGACAACCTGGAAAACAAAACAGGGAAACAAGTCCGATTTGTCACCATCCACCGCTTAGACTACGGCGAAACGACTGCAACTTTCACCGACCAACTGTTTGAACAGTGGTTTCCCACAAAAGAAGACCAGACTAATCAAATTTTACTCGTTCTCGACACTGTTACCAACAGTGCGGCAATTCGGACGGGGGAAGGGGTGAAATCCCTGCTAACCGATGAAATTGCCCAGAGTGTGGCCGGGGAAACAGTGCAAGTGCCGCTGCGGGAAGCCAATAAATACAACGAGGCATTTGCGGCTGCAAGTACGCGCATTGCAACTGTTTTGTCGGGCGAACCCGATCCGGGTGCTCCTGAAGTTGTTGACAACATTCAAGTTGAAGGCACGTTTAAAAAAGCGGAAGAAACAGACCAAGGTAATGCCACAGTTGTTGTGGTTGTGCTGTTGGTATTGGCGACAGTGATTCCGATGGTGACTTATTTCTGGTATCAAGGTTTTTCGTAATCGGTGCTGCTAAGTCCGATCGGTTGCCATTTTGTCAAGAAATTCTGGCAGGGCTGCACTAATCTTGAACGTATTCTCGATCGCTCAACAATGCAATTTCTGCCCGTACAAATTCCCGTCCCAGATAAGCCGCGTGATCTAACATTGTCACCGGGCTGGGGCGGGTTTCTTCTAGGATTTTGACACAAAGTTCTTTGGCCGTTCTGCCTGTAAAAAGTGTGACCTCTGTGCGTTCTACTTTGCCACGGGCGGGGATGGGTTTACCAGTTTCGGGATCGATGGCGAGGCCTCGATCGTCGATGATGTTGGTGAAATGTTTGGCACAGATTAAGCTGGTTTCGCGATCGAGATAGATGATGAAGTAGCCGCCCGGATCGAGATCCAGGTGCCGTTTGGATAGCTTGTCATCGATTGCGGTCAGATTTTCCAAGGTTTGACTCATGGTTGGTGAAAGGAAGTAGACAATAGCTGTGATTTGTTCTGCTATTTCTAGTTTAGTCGGCTGCGGGACAAGTTTGGCAGGTTGGTTGGTTGAATGCGGGAGAAGTTTCGGGCGATCGACATTCTATCCGATATCTGTGGGGAGAGGGCATTGCCGTGTCCGGCGCTGGCTGGTGCGACTTTTAATGAGTGGTATAAGATTGAGGACTGTCATAAGACTTGTTGAACTTGATAGAATGAACCGCAGAGAACGCAGAAAGCGCAGAGTGAAATAAGACAGAGAAACAAAATATGTTATCACTGAGATATTGCACCATTTGCAATCAGCTTTTCAATGCCGGGTTGTCCTGCCCACCACCAGAAATTCACTCTTTGTGGAACAGGCCGGAAAGCCTGTTCTTGAGAATACTGCTCTTCGGTGAGTTATCATTGGGGTGAGTAATTTTTGGATTAAATTATAAATGAAATTTATAGATTTATTTTCAGGAATTGGAGGTTTCAGACAAGGGTTTGAAAAATTTGGCTGTGAATGCGTTTTTTCCTGCGAAATTAACAGCAAATGCCGACAAGTTTACACGGATAATTTTGGTGAGGTTCCTTTTGGAGATATCAGTAAAATTAATCCCGTCGAGTTAGAAGACTTTGATGTTTTAGTCGCCGGGTTTCCGTGCCAACCTTTTAGCATCTGTGGCAAAAAGCTAGGTTTTGAAGATACTAGAGGTACGCTATTTTTCGAGATTTGTAAAATTATCAAAATCAAGCAGCCTCAAGTTATCGTTCTCGAAAATGTCAAGCACTTAATCCATCACGACAAGGGAAATACCTTAAAAGTAATTATTGCCAGTCTTGAAGATTTGGGATACAGCGTGAATTACAAAACGCTGAATGCTAAAGACTTTGGAATTCCTCAACATCGTGAAAGAATATTTATTATTGCAACTCAAGGTAAACCATTCAATTTTTCTCGGCTTAAAACCCAGTTGACTCCAAAACTCTGGGAATTTCTAGACGAGACAGGGGATTTTGAAATATTGGATAAATCCGAGTATACTTTAATTGAGTCTCCGAGAAAGCAAGATTCGGGACTTTTGTTTGTAGGTTACAGAAATAAAGGTACTTGGAAAACTGGCGTGAGGCCCAATACAGAACATTTATCGAGAGTTCACAGACAGCCTAATCGCATTTATTCGGTAGATGGAGTGCATCCGACTATTCCTTCGCAAGAAACATCGGGCAGGTTTTTTATCTACATTCCTGAGCAAGATATGGTGAGAAAGTTGACGCTGAAGGAATGTTACCGCCTTATGGGTTTTCCTGAAGATTTTAAGAGTTATCCGAGTGCGGGGGAAAGTTACAAGCAAATTGGGAATTCGGTTTGTGTGCCGGTGGTGGAGGCGATCGCGCAAGAAATCTTAAGTCAAAATTTATTGTCAAATGAAACGAAGGAATTGCCATCTGATACACTCCGAGAATATTTCTCGTTCATTTTTCATTAAACCACTCTAGCCAATAAACTAAAATTGCTCCTGAAGTAATATCTTCTGAGGCATATTCCTCACTGTTTTGATGATAAATGTAAGCTTTCTCATCAGAAGAGTGCGGGCAGAATAAGCATACTCTCCGATCGGCATTTATATTTTGCCAAGCCAGTCTAATACTGCCTCTGTCATCTGTACCGGTTGAGGCTTTGGGAAAACTGTTTCCCATGCTATCGTAGGCTTCTACAACTAACTTCATAGCTGTCCTGAAAGCATATTCAGTCGGTCTTAAAATTCCGTAGTCATCCTCTTATTCTAAATCTAAAATTTCGATCAAACGTTCGATAGTGACGCGGAAATTTGATAAACCGCTATTGCTATTGCTATCAGTAATATGTTCCTTAGCTACAGTCATAAGATTAAATCCCTTAAGTCGATCGCTAATTTGATGGTGAATTACGTGAGTGTCACACTCAAATCAACTTGTATGGTGCCGGGCGACGAAGTTCTAGGGCGATTATTCAAGGTCTCTGATTCCGGGACACCCTACTAATTGGGCCAGTTGACCTTAGTCCTATTTATGCTAACACAGCCTGGGACAGGCTCAGGGCGGGGAAAATCAAAAATCAAAAATCAAAAATAGATTGACTTCGTTCAAAATTCCTGTAATATATAAAATATTCATCAAAATTTATACATAAATAAAAATTAGAGAGGTCGCAATTTGAACTTCTCGCGTAAAGATGTATCGCTAAATACGAACCCACTGTCACTGACGGTGACCGACTTCGATCGAGATGGCCAACCAGACTTAGTTGTACCGAATTTAGGCCGCAATAGCATCTCATTGTTTGCTAATTCGGGCTCCGGCAACTTTGCTTTAAAATCTGACGAATCCGTAGGAAGCGCCCCCACCATCGTTTTAGCTGCAGATTTTGTTAGTGGAGACAACCGACCAGAACTCTTGGTAGCGAATAGCGGAGACAGTAGCATATCATTTCTGTTAAATACTAAATCTGGCTTCATTAAATTTCCTGCCTTTAGCTTTGGTAATCTGCCTTTTCCAGACGCGGCGCTCGCGGCTGATTTCGATGGAGATAATAAACTAGATTTCGCTGTCGTCAATGGGACAGGGAATGTGGCGGCTGTGATGCTAAACCGTGGTTTGAGCTTTATTTTGCAGCCAGCCATTCCTGTTGGCAGCAATCCTCTGGCGATGACGGCGATCGACTTTAATGCTGATGGGAAAATCGACTTGGCGATCGCGAATCAAGGTAGCAATAATGTGACTTTGTTGCTGAATGCTGGTGCTGGCAACTTGACAAAACTGCCAGATATAGTTGTTGGAAATTCTCCCCAGGCGATCGCCACAGCCGATTTTAATGGTGACAGCTTCCCTGATTTGGCGATCGCGAATGCAGGTAGCAACAGCATTTCAGTTTTGTTGAATTCTCAGGGTAGCAGTTTCACCAAACAGCCAGATATTACTGTTGGTAATTCTCCAAGCTCGATCGCCACAGGTGACTTGAATGGCGATGGTTTCGCTGATATCGCGATCGCAAATACAGGCAGCAATAGCATCTCTGTACTGCTAAACTCTGGTTCTGGCAGCTTTACGAAACAGGCAGACATTCCAGTAGGCTCGCGTCCCTCCTCACTCGCGGCGGCTGACTTCAATGGTGATGGCAAACTCGATCTTGTTGTGGCGAATGAGTTGAGCAAAAGCTTCACAGTGCTGATCGATGAGGGTACTCCAGAGCCAACTCCAACACCGGTGACAACTCCAACACCGGTGACAACTCCAACACCGGTGACAACTCCAACACCGGTGACAACTCCAACACCGGTGACAACT
>NZ_JAUBOV010000030.1:0-52404 GCF_036700405.1 Microcoleus sp. T3_D1 | reverse complement strand
CACCGGTGACAACTCCAACACCGGTGACAACTCCAACACCGATAACAACTCCAACACCGGTGACAACTCCAACACCGATAACAACTCCAACACCGGTGACAACTCCAACACCGGTGACAACTCCAACACCGGTGACAACTCCAACACCGGCACTAATATCTGTAGTAAATCCAACGCCGATATCAATTCCTACACTACCTCTTACCCTCTCAACCACACCCACTGAAATTACTCTGCCATTAAATTTCCTCGATCAGAGTCAGATCGAGACGATAATTCCCGCATCCGTACCGACTCCCGCACCCGCACCGACTCCTGCACCCGCACCAGTACCCGTACCGACTCCCATTCCTGCACCCGCCCCAACGCCCGCCCCAACACCCATTCCTGCACCCGCACCAGTACCCGTACCGACTCCCGTTCCTGCGATCGCCCCAACCCCAACGCCCGCCCCAACACCCATTCCTGCGATCGCCCCAACGCCCGCCCCAACTCCCGTTCCGGCACCCGCCCCAACCCCAACGCCCGCCCCAACACCCATTCCTGCGATCGCCCCAACCCCAACGCCCGCCCCAACACCAGTACCCGCCCCAACACCCATAGTTTCCATCCAAACCCCTCTCCCCAATGCCACCGATAGTGGCGAACCGACAGGAATCCCTGAAAATCTACGCGGAGAAGGGTTTTACCTGCTAACAGACGGATCTGATACTGCCCTTCCAGAAGTGGCCGCCAAGACAGGAATTTCTGCTTTGTCGGGTAATGACTTTCTCACCGGTACAGAAGATGACGATCCGATCAATGGCAATCAAGGGGCAGATACGCTAGCCGGAGTTGGCGGCAATGATATTTTGCTTGGCGGCAAAGGTTCTGATTTTCTCGACGGCGGTTCTAGCAATGATTTTCTCAGTGGTAACAATGATAATGACACCTTAGTCGGAGGAGATGGTAATGATGTTTTGCAAGGTGGCAAGGGAGATGATATTCTCAATGGCGGTGCTGAGGATGACGTATTAATTGGCGATTTTGGTCAAGATATTCTCATTGGCGGTACTGGAAATGATGCCTTTATTTTTGCGGAGAGTCAGGCGATCGCATCCATTGAGCGGGCTGATGTAATTATCGATTTTTCTAAGGGTGATGCTATTGGTTTGAGTGCAGGCATTGCCTATGCTCAACTGTCCTTTGAGCCGGTGTTATTACAGATTGATAGTGGGATGCCAGTGGCTTCTGTTGCGATTAAATTTAATTCTGATTATTTGGCGATCGTCTTTGATATCGGTGCTAGCTATCTAACTGCTGATGTTTTCTTCACTACCTCGTAGATTATAGATAACTCGGCGCTTGAAGCCTTGTTCTATGCTACCGTGGTGTCATATCAAATCCGTTGACATCGGAATTATTCATCTCTCTCTTCTGGAGAATCTGCGATCTTTGCGCCCTCTGCGGTTTAATCATTCCCATACAAGCGGAATTGATATCAATAACTGCTCGGCCCTAAAAAAAGAAGGATTATCTATTGACTTTGGTTGATTTATTGTGGTATATTTTAGATAATG
This sequence comes from Microcoleus sp. T3_D1, assembly GCF_036700405.1. Taxonomy (NCBI): domain Bacteria; kingdom Bacillati; phylum Cyanobacteriota; class Cyanophyceae; order Oscillatoriales; family Microcoleaceae; genus Microcoleus; species Microcoleus sp. T3_D1. The sequence continues at coordinate 50,845 of NZ_JAUBOV010000030.1, read as the reverse complement.
GGAGTGGTGGCAAAAATTTTATTTTTGCCACCACTCCCATTATTAAATTGTACTTGATTAAATCCTCGAAGTCAAGTGTTTAACCCTAAAAAAAAGGGCGATTTTTTTTTATATCAATTAAATAAAATTTGAAGGACTGAATTCCTTACGACTGAATTCCTTACGACTGAATTCCTTACTACGAATCTCGAAGAAAGGACTAATACCAAATGCGGCTTAAATACCCCGTTCATTTCTTAGTCTGCGGAGGCAGACGAAAGTTTGTGTAGGATTGGTTTCAACCGCCGAAGCATAAAGGGGGTGAAAAACTCGGATTCGGTATAAAGTCCTGACTAGAAACCTTAATTACGCTGGAACTTGGATTTTTTCAGTGCCGGCCAGTTCAAAGGCTGCGTGAATTGCCTTCAAAGCAGTTACTCCTTGTCCTTCATCCACAACGCAGCTAATTTTAATCTCGGAAGTGGCAATCATTTGAATGTTGATTTGCTGGCGGGAAAGCGCTTCAAACATCTTTGCCGCTACTCCCGGATGCGCTACCATCCCGGAACCGACAACGCTAACTTTGGCGATTTGTGTATCGACTGCTACTTCGCCCCATCCAAATTCGGGGGCGGCTTTTTCGAGGGCGTTTTTAGCAGCTTCGGCGTCAATTTGTGCTACGGTAAATGCAATGTCGCGAGTTAATATGCCGTCAATATTGTGACAGCGCTGCGATTGAATGATCGTGTCTACGCTGATATTTTCCTCGGCTAAAAGTCCGAACAGTTTTGCTGCTACTCCGGGGCGATCGGGCAATTGGCGAATTGCTAGACGCGCTTGATTGAGATCCAACGCAACGGCGCGGACTGCGGGCGGTTTGTGGGATGATGAACGCAGCCCAACAGGGGAGTTGGCGACATCAAATGCTTTGCAGAGTTCGGCAACGGCCCGATCGCAATCTTCGGCATCGATCGCACAACTAACTTTCACCTCGGATGTAGAAATCATTTGAATGTTAATTCCCGCATCCGCTAAAGTCTTAAACATCTGCGCCGCTACCCTCGGACGACCGATCATTCCCGCACCCGCAATGCTAACTTTAGCTATTGGCCGTTCTTCTGCTTTCACTTCCGGTTCTCCCAATTCAGGGCGAGAATTCTTGCCGAGGGAGGGGATAATTGCATCTGCAACGGCGGTGGCTTGTTGCAGAGATTTTCGCGTCACGGTGAAGGCAATATCGTTAGTATTTCCTTCATGAATTGACTGAATAATTAAGTCTACATCGAGGTTTTGTTGGGCGATCGCGCCAAACAACCGCGCTGCTACACCGGGGCGATCGGGCAAACGCAGTAGCGACACCCCCGCCTGATCCAAGTCAAATTCCACCGCATCCACCGCTTTTGCGAGCTCCAAGCCCTCCAAAGGCCGGGGTTGCGGGGGTGGGGACACTACACGGGTACCGGGGGCGTCACTCCAGCTAGAAAGCACTACCAGGGGCACGCCGTAATTCTTGGCAATTTCTACCGCGCGCGGGTGGAGGACTTTTGCGCCCAAACTCGCCAATTCCAGCATTTCGTCGCAAGTGATTTCGTCCATCAATTGCGCGTCGGCAACCAAGCGCGGATCTGTAGTCAAAATTCCGGGCACGTCGGTATAAATTTCGCACCTGTCGGCCCGCAGCGCTGCAGCCAAGGCTACTGCTGTCGTGTCGGAACCGCCACGGCCCAAGGTGGTAATTTCCAATTCTCCGGCATCGGCGATGCCTTGGAAACCCGCAACAACAACAACTTTACCGCTTTTTAACTGGCTTTCAAGCCGATTCGGATCGATTCGCAAAATCCGGGCGCGGGTGTGGGCGGCTTCGGTGACAATGCCGACTTGGGCGCCTGTGAGGGAAATTGCGGGCTGTCCCATTTCCTGCAATGCCATGCTCAAAAGTGCGATCGAGACTTGTTCCCCAGTGGAGAGCAACATATCCATTTCCCGCTTGTTGGGATTTGCGGAAATTTCCTTGGCGAGTTTAACTAAACCGTCGGTGGTTTTGCCCATCGCCGAAAGTACGACAACGAGAGAGTTGCCGAGCTGTGCTGTTTTTACAACTCGTCGGGCTACTTCCAAAATGCGATCGACTGTACCAACCGAGGTTCCGCCATATTTCTGAACAATTAGTGCCATAGATTCTACACAAAGCTACAAAATACTTATCAAATAATACAAGCAGCTTCTGGATGAGAAACGATAATTTTTTAATTTTCCATACTGCAAACCGGAGAAAAGAAAAAAATATCTGCGTAAACGATGAAAATATGTGGTAGGGGCGGGTTTTACCAGCCCTTTAAGTCTCTCACACCAATAATTTAATAAACCCGCCCTCTTGAGTCTGATTTTAGCCTCCTTCTAGCTCTCGCAAACGCGCTTCTAAAGCTTGAATTCGCTGCTCGGCTTCTATTCGCTTTTGCCGTTCTTGTTCTGCTTCTGACTGCGCTTGTTCGACTGCCAATTCCGCTTGTTCAACCCGTTCATCAGCGGCCAGCAGCAAATTCCCCTCAGCATCCCACCAGCGCATCCAAGGCAGTTCTACGCCCTGATAAACCCCTTGCCAAATGCCTAATTCCAATCCCATTGGCTCGATTTGGTAATGTCCGCGCTGATTTTCTGACATTAACTCAAATCTATCTTCTACCAAATGATAGCATTCTATTTTGGCTTTTGTGACTTCATAAATTCCGTAAAAAGCAGGTCGAATAATCCGCTCGTAAATCCAGAATTTGCCTTTTTTTGGAGTTTTATCTCTTTCTTCGCTGCCATCTCCAGAGACAAATTCTAGTATGATTAACGGTGGCATTAATTCTTTCCACATTACATAGGAACGCCGCATATTTCCGTCGAGAGTTGGCGGCACGTCGGGCACGTAAAACCAATCCGGTGCTTCAGCTCCTCTGGCTAGGGGTTCTGGGGGTTGCGGGACGCGCCAATAAATGCCGGAATCTTGACCGATACAATATTGTCCGTCGGGATGAAGTTGGTCTAAAATGGGTCTAACAGATGTTGTTAACAGGATGCTTTGAGGGAGTTCTTGAAAGTTTTTCACAAAAGTACCGTCGGAATCTGGTAATTGAGTGTGGTCTGGGAAATCTGTAAAATCTGTTACTAAAAGTTCGGGTTTTTCGGTGACACTCATGTTGACCTCTTGAATGCTAAAAAATTATAATTCACATTGGGAACGGATGATGAGTCAGTACAAGTTAATTATTTTCGACTTCGACGGCACTTTGGCAATTACTCACAAAGCTATTGTATTTTGCTTTACCAAAACTTTTGAAAGATTCAATATTACCCCGCCTGCTGCTGATACTATTATAGCGACGATCGGCATCAATTTACCAAATAGTTTTAAAATCCTCCATCCGGCGATCGCGGAAAGCGCAATTCCTGAATGGGTTGAAACTTACCGCTCTTATTATCGGACGGAAGGTGAAAAGCAGGTAGAGTTATTTACCGGGACAAAGCAAGTGTTGCAGTTGGCGCGTCAGTCGGGATTGAGCCTGGGAATTTTCAGCAATAAACACGTTAGTTTTGTGGATTTGTTACTGCAAAAACTGAAAATTCACAGTTTGTTTGATTTAATTTTAGGTGACAACGGAGAAATAATTATGAAACCAAACCCGGCAGTTTTTCACTCGATTATTAAACCGCTGTTCCCGGAGTTGGATAACAGTCAAATTTTAATGGTTGGCGATACAGCGATTGATTTGCTGTTTGCTAAAAATGCTGGGATAGATGTTTGTTGGGCGGCTTACGGATATGGCGATCGCGCTCAGTGTCTTGCCCTAGAACCGACTTTCGCGATCGACGATATTTCAGAACTTGCTGTGTTCGTTCAAAATTAATTTTACCTCGGTTTGTTTTAGAGAAGAGTTTGACTCATTTAACTATAAAGTATTTAATTATTTTTTTTTACGAGAGCCGGATAATGTAGTTTTTATTTAATTAAAAAAATAAATGAACGAAATTGTAAGCCGCCCAAACTCGGCCAAGTAAACCATACCAGAGATAGAGTTATCGCTGGAACAACTATTATAAATTAACAACTAGGATTCCTTTGAAGGTAGAAGGCACAAGGCAGAAGGCAGAAGGAAAATAAAACGAGGGAAGCCAGATTTTCTTTAGGTAGGATTTACCGCCCAAATTTTGCATGATAGCCTTCTAACTTCTGCCTTCGGAAAACAGACAATTTTGTTAAACTCTACGCTGTGCTGGCAGTCGGTATCTACAATAAACTCAATTTATAGAAACTCATGCAGATAGATATAAGCATTCCTTCAGAAACGCTATCGCCGACTCGTACTGGCGGCACACCGAATTTAATAGAAGAAGTCTGGAGGCTGTACGATCGCGCCCTGGCAGCTACCAGCAACGGCATCGCGATCGCGGACGCTACCCGGCCCGACAAGCCTATAGTTTACTGCAACGGGGCTTTCGAGCGGATTACAGGCTACAATCGCAGCGAAATAATCGGGCAGAACTGCCGCTTCCTGCAAGGCCCGGATACTGATGGCGCTGCAGTCGATCGAATCCGCGTGGCCCTGAAAGAACAGCATGACTGCAAAGTAGTTCTGAAAAACTACCGCAAAGACGGCACCGCCTTCTGGAACGAACTCACCATCTCGCCGGTGCGCGACAGCAGCGGGATCGTTACCCACTTCATCGGCGTCCAATCTGATATCACCGATCGTAAACAAGCAGAAGAAGCCCTCAAAGAAGCCGAGGCAAAATACCGCAGCATCTTTGAAAACGCCACCGAAGGCATATTTCAAACCGCCCCAGACGGGCGCTACCTCAGCGCCAACCAGGCACTCGCCCGAATGTACGGCTACGATTCCCCGTCAGAACTGATCGCAAAATGTTCGGCAAAAAACCTTTACGCCGATCGCACCCGCCGCGCTTCCTTCATGGCAGAAATCAGCAAAAACGGCTCCCTGAAAGAGTTTGAGTCCTGCGTCCGGCGCCAAGACGGCAGCACTACCTGGATCTCGGAAAACGTGCGCGAAGTCCGCGACGAAGATGGCGAACTCCTTTACTACGAAGGAACCGTCGCCGAAATCGCCGATCGCAAGCGCGCCGAAGCAGCCCTGCGAAATCAAGAATACTGGCTGAAAACCGCGATCAACGCCGTCCCCGACGCAATCAACCTCACAGACAGCGAGGGGCGCTGGCTGATTGCCAACGACTGCGCCCTGCAACTTTTGGGCTGGGAAACCGCAGACTACCAGGGCAAAACTACTGCCGAACTCGCTGCCGCCGCCACTGGGAGAGTCAGAGAAATCCTGCTAACTTGGCAGGAAACCGACGAAACCACCTGGGAAGCAGGCACTCTCACCTCCAGCCGCCAAATTGTCCCCTTGCCCACAGGCGGCAGCAATTTGTTTGAAGTGCGAAAAGTGCCACTGTTCAACCCCGACGGTTCGCGCAAAGGTTTGGCAGTCGCGGGGCGCGACATCACGCAGGAAGTGGCAGCGGATGCAGCTTTGCGAGACAGCGAACAGCGGTTTCGGGCAATTTTTGAACGCGCTGCGATCGGCATGGTAGTCGCTACCCTCGAAGGTGTGGCGATCGCCACTAATCCGGCATTTCAAGCTATGCTGGGGCGATCGGAAGCTCAACTGCGGGGTCTCGGCCTCGACGACTGCGCGCACCCGGAAGACGCACAAGTTTCGCGCGAGTTGCGCCAACAGTTGGTCGCGGGCTCCCGCGAAGCATACCAAATCGAGAAGCGCTACCTCCGCCAAGACGGCAGCATCAGGTGGGGACGCCTCAGCGTCTCTGTCATCGACAGCAGTCAGGGAACGCCACAGTTTATTTTGCAAATGGTAGAGGATATTACCGATCGCAAACAAGCCGAGTCAGCTTTGTTCCAAAATGAGGCTAAGTGGCGATCGCTAATTCTCAACAGTTCCGACATCATTACTATTCTCGACGCCAGCGGTCGCATTGTTTACGAAAGCCCTTCTGTAGAAAGAGTTTTAGGCTACGAACCCGATGAAGTCGCCGGTCAAATTGCTCTCGATTTAATCCACCCTGACGACCTGCCCTCGGTGATGTCCGACGGCGAAAAACTGATCGCAAATCCAGGCGATCCGATCGCCCTAGAAGGTCGGTTCCGGCGCGCTGACGGTTCTTGGTGTTTTCTCGAAGGTGTCGGCATCAACTTGCTAGCAGACCCCGCTGTGAAAGGAATTGTGATCAACTCCCGCGACATGACGGCGCGCAGGCAAGCAGAGTACCGCCTCAGCAAAATCAACGAGTGCTTTTTGGGATTCACCACCGACGCTGCTGACAACATCCAGCGCCTGACATCCTTAGCCGGTGAGCTTTTGGGCGGAAGCTGCGCCATCTACAGCCGCGTCGGTGGCGGTCTGCTGCAAGCGATCGCGACTTGGCAAGCGCCGCCGGACTACCCGCTGGTCGATCGCGCCGAGGGCCACATCTGCACCGACGTATGCAGCAAAGGAAGCGATCGGGCTGTTGCCATTCCTGACTTGCAGAACACGATCTACGCCCAAACCGATCCCGCTGTCATCCGCTATCAACTGCGAAGCTATCTGGGACAAGCAGTGCGGCGGGGCGACAATTACGTGGGTGCGGTGTGCGTTGTCAACACCGAGTCGATCGCGCCCACAGAAGCCGACTGCAAGCTGATCGGAATTATTGCCGGGGCGATCGGAGTTGAGGAAGAACGGGCCGCCGCCGCCTCGCGCGATCGGCAAAAATCCCAAGAATTGCAAACAGCTTTGCGCGACTTGCAGCAAACTCAAATGCAGTTAGTACAAACCGAAAAAATGTCTTCCCTCGGACAGGTGCTAGCAGGAATTGCCCACGAAATCAACAACCCAGTTGGCTTTGTCGCCGGCAACCTCTGCCACGTCCGAGGCTACGTTCTCGACTTATTAGAAATCGTGCAAGTCTATCAAGAAGAGTACCCAAATCCCCCAGCAAAACTTCAGCAACAAGCCGATGATATAGACTTAGAATTTCTAGCAGAAGACCTGCCCAAATTGCTCAATTCGATGCAGACCGGATGCGAGCGCATTGTAGAAATTATTCAAACTCTCCGAAATTTCTCGCGGGCGGACGAAGCGAAAATCAAAACTGCCGACATTCACGAAGGTTTAGAAAGTACCTTGTTAATGTTAAACAGCCGACTGAAAGCCAAACCCAACTGGCAGGGTATTAAAGTGATTAAAGAATACGGAGAACTGCCCCAAATAAACTGTCATCCCGGACAGTTAAATCAGGTATTTATGAATGTATTGGCCAATGCGATCGACGCCTTGGAAGAAAGCTGCATCCAAGCAAAAGACACCGGCCATACTATCTTTCCTACTATTACCATTCAAACTGAAACGATTGATGACAAGAGCATTTTAATTCGGATTAAAGACAACGGTCAGGGCATTCCCGAAGATCAGATTGTGCGTTTGTTTGACCCATTTTTTACCACAAAACCCGTAGGTAAAGGCACAGGTTTGGGTTTATCAATTTCGCACCAAATTGTCGTTGAAAAACACAACGGCAAATTGCAGTGCCTCTCCGAACCCGGTAAAGGTACTGAATTTATCATCGAAATTCCAATTAAGTAGAAGGAATCAGGAAGGCACTATAGCAATCCTAAATCATTTGTGTAATTCTTGTAGGGGCCAAACCCACGCCCGGTTGCCCCATGAAGCCGGGGTAGGCACTCTTAGCACTACCCCTACATCTTTTTACCATTCATTTACGATTCATTTAGGATTGCTATACACGGATGAACATGAATACACCGATTAATTATTGAGTCTGTGTCAATTCATGTAATGTCCGTTTGATTCGGACTTGTATGACGTTAAATTGTGTAGGGCCGGCTTCGCCTATATATTTGATAATTATCGACAAATTATATAAACCGGCCCCGCCCATACTTAGAAACCGGGTTTTTTACCTTGGGTGCGGGCTAAAACGCCTCTTTTTGTCAAAAAACCCGGTTTCTGGGTTCCCATGCGTCGTGGAATTAAAAACTAAACTGAGTCCGCAAATTGCCCACAAAAATTGTCGGGTTGTTATCGAAATTATTTGCATTCCAGATCGCATAAAATGCCGGTACGAGCGAGAAATTTTCGGTGACAGGCAAATAATAAGTGGCTTCAATTTCGTACTGGTTGCCACCATTTCCCCCGCCCGAAACCAGAAACCTCCGACCGCCAGTAACGTCAAAAGGCACTAAAAATGAGGCGGTAAACACAGCTCCTTTTTTGAATAAATCAGGAAGTGCAAATCCTAACATATAAGATTGAGTTTTGATCGTGCCGTCGGGTCGGTCAGTCTTGGGAAATATATTGGTTTCGGCGTAGCCGTAGCGGCCGAAAAGACCGAAACGGCGGCTGAGCGACCAATCGAAATTAAAGCTATAAGTATTGGCAGTAGCATTGCCCAGACGGCCACCGAAACCGTCATCTGCCAAACCGTTAAGGGGCCTGCCATTCGGTGCTCCGATTAGCCCGCCAATTTGCTGGATGTTGGAACGGCTGTACAAAAACCGCAAATTTGCCCGATCGCTCGGACTGAATGTTAGTTCAGCGGTACTCGTATTTGTCCCACCAAACAAGCCTTGAGACGGATTGGAAGCGGAATTAAACACCGGAGTGGGCAAAAATTCCATACTCTCGCCCAAATAGCCTAAACGCAGTTTCAATCGGCGGCTGATATCCCACAAAGCCAAAGCACCTGCGCCGCGTTTGGTAGCAGTTAACAAAGTGCTATTGTTAGAATTAAAACTGCTCGCACCGTCCACGAAAAAGCTAAAATTATTGTTGTCAAAGTAGCGGTAGAAATTAATTCTCGGGCCGATTACTACTTGCAAGCCGTTGCTAACCGGGAACTGATAATAAAGTTCTCGCAGGATAACTTCATTGGGATTCACCCCAGCAGTCTGGTCGAGAAAAGGAGTGCCAAAGGTATTAAAAAGACCCGGAGAAGTATACTGATTGGCTGGTGAATTTCCGTTACCTACAGCTAGCTGTGTAACCAATTGGTCTTTGCCTGTAAAAGAAGTAGTGAGGGTTAACCAAATTAAGTGGCTGAAAGTAATTTCTGGGTCGTCCACTGTCTGCACAATTGGTCTGTTGGTGACAGGATCGCGTCCGGGTACTCGATCGAGCGGAGCCGCATTTCCATTTGTTGCTTCAACTCTGACTCCCTTGCCCGCAAAAGCTCCACTCAGGTTAAACCAAGCAAATCCGTTGAGTTTAGTAGTAGTTGAAAATTGGTTGGCTTCTAATTCGGCAGTGCGGGCTTCTAAAGCATCTACTCGACCGCGCAATGTAGCTAATTCTGCTGCAAATTCTTCTTGCAATCTTTGCAAAGCAAGTAAATCTTCTCGCTTGACTAGATTACCAGTAGAACCGCCAAGTTGTTTGGTAATTTGGTCTAAGCAAGCGTTTAATCCGGCGGCGAATTCATACCGAGTCATTGCTCGATTGCCTCGGAATGTGCCGTCTGGATATCCCGCAATGCAGCCGTATCTTTCTACTAGGGATTGCAAGGCTTGAAAAGCCCAATCTGTCGGCCGCACGTCGGAGAGTTGGGAAACAGAAGTGACTTGTGCTGCGTCTTCTTGTATGCTGAGGTCATCAGCGGTGCCTGTCTCGCTGCTGATGTCGGCAACTTTGCTGGCTTCAGCAACTTGTTGAGACTGAGGAGAGTTTGCAATTTCTAACTTCTGTGGAGGCAATTCGCGAATTGCCTCCGTTATTTCTGGGGTGGTTGTTGCACGATCGACTGTGGCTATATCTGTTTGCGGTAAAGCACGATCGACTGTGGCTATATCTGTTTGGGGTAAAGCACGATCGACTGTTGCTGCATCTGTTTGCGGTAAAGCGCGATCGACTGTTGCTGCATCTGTTTGGGGTAAAGCGCGATCGACTGTTGCTGCATCTGTGTCGGGTAAAGCGCGATCGACTGTGGCTATATCTGTTTGAGGTAAAGCGCGATCGACTGTGGCTATATCTGTTTGCGGTAAAGCACGATCGACTGTTGCTGCATCTGTATCGGGTAAAGCGCGATTCACCCATGCTGCATCTGTGTCGGGTAAAGCGCGATCGACTGTAGAGTTAGTCTCTGCGGTAATCGCCGCTAACTGCGGTATCTCAATCTTACCTGCTGCCAGCGCTGCGTCTGGGGTAGCCGTAGGGACGGCACTCGCTTCTAGCGCAACTTCTGGAGTTGAGGTATCCTGAATTTGAGCTGTTGCGGAGATCGGCCCCAAAGGCACTGCCGCACCAGAAATCAAGAAAGACAGCCAAAAAGCTTTAACCGAGGTTGCATTATTCACCATAAAACTCACACCACTTGTTGAAAATTAAATCTGGCCAAGCTTAACCGATAAGCTTGCTTATAAATGTATTTTTTTTAACAAATTCTTATAAATAGTTAAAACTATTTTAGGAAGCGCTCGATTCCCCATCACTAATCACTGATGACTACTGACTCCTGACTAATTCCCCAAATGAAGTTTTTATTAGTTACAGATTTAGACAACACGCTAGTCGGAGATGACGAAGCAACTCAAGTTTTAAACCAGCGCTTGCAATCAAAATTGCGATCGCAAATTTGTTTGGTTTACGCTACCGGGCGTTCTTATGCTTCAACTTGCGAATTAATTGCCCAAAAGCAACTGCTAGCACCCGACTATTTGATCGCAGGTGTAGGCAGCGAAATTTACAAAGACAGCATCCTCGATTTAGATTGGGCGGAATATCTTTCTCAAGGCTGGGATAAAATGGCGATCGCCTCTTTAGCGCAGCAGTTTTCCCAGCTTAAACCCCAATCCCCAAAAGAACAAAATCCTTGGAAAATCAGTTATAGTCTGGAACCAGCAGCAGAAAACAGCTCGATTGTCCAGGCTTTGCAGCAAAAGTTAACTCAATCGGGACTGCCAGTTCAAATCATTTTTAGCAGCAATAGTAATGTGGATCTTTTACCACAAACTAGCAATAAAGGCAATGCCCTTACTTATTTACAAAAGCGCCTACAAATTCCCTCTGAGGCAACATTAGTTTGCGGTGATTCGGGCAATGATATCAGTATGTTTGAACAGGATGTCCGGGGAGTAATCGTCGCTAATGCTCTATCAGAACTGTTAGAATGGCATCGCGAATGTGGCACTGAAAATCATTATTTAGCTGGTTCTGTTTGCGCTTGGGGAATCATGGAAGGAATGGCATATTTTTGGGAATTTTGATTGCCAAAAAATCGGTTTGGTTTGTAGTGAGAAGTGAAGGCCTCATACAAATCAGAGGACTGAAGTCCTCCGTACAAACGCACCCGAAGCACCCCAAGTCCTGCAAACCGTTAAAATCTGTTGAGGAATCTCAACCGCGTATCGATCGAACCTGCGAGTTGCGATACCATCAGCGTGTACTGCTTTATCAAACCTAATCGAACTTAACTTTAGTTACCTCAAGCGAGTTGAAGTTTATTTCCTAGCCTGTTGGGCCCAACGTAGTGGAGGGAGTCGGCTATCGCCCGATCGCCAAAGGTTCTATAGTTAAGTTGAGCGCCTAAACCTAAATTACTCTCTCTATAAAAACTTATCTTTCTAGATGAACAAGATGTAGGTTGAGTCAACTATTTGCCCCTTTAGTTCAGTTCGCCAACGCACCGCCACATGGAACAAAATACTTTACCCGTAGAGGTGATTCTCTCTCACCCCCGCCAATATTTAGGTAGCCTGCGGCTGGATTGGACGCCACAACCGGGGAACTATGTAGATTTAGAGGGACAAACCTACGCTGTTTTGGAACGCCACCACCGCTATCAACTCAAATCCGGCCGCTACCGACTGCAAAAAATTGCCCTGTACGTGCAGTCGGCCACACCGCCGACGGAAAGAACTTTTGTAAGCGGCATCTGGGTTATCGGAGATGCTAGCTGTCGCTTTAATGCTCGATCGGAAATTCTGCGCTGTGCTGTCAATCCCAATGGCCCGTGCAACGGCTGCTGCGATTACCAAAAGTCTTGAACCATCAAGTCAATCGATTTTAGATTTTAGATTTTAGATTTTAGATTTTAGCAGGGAGCATCTCCTATTTGTAAAAATACTTCTTCTGGCTCCTTCCTTCTTCTGGCTCCTTCCTTCTTCCTCTTTCCTTCTTCCTCTTTCCTTCTGCCTCCTGCCTCCTGCCTCCTGGCTCAAAACTCCAATTTCTAGCGGAGGGCTGCAAAGGTGAGATGCTCCCTTTAAGCATTGACTTGCGCGAGATAAATACGTTCGGCTCCTTTATCGGATACAGGTTTTTTATTTCTGGACGGATGAATCACGTGGCGGGTATCCTGGATGCTTGATTGTCAGTACACAATTCCACCTCGCCCAACCGAGAGAGCCGAGAATCTCGGCGTCTCCCTCATTTGCAAGAAACTATCACAACCAACTAGCAACTCTGGAATCCAATTTAACTTCTTCAGGAACGCGGTAATCTATCTTCTGATAGCTGTGCAGCACGTCGCGAATGCCAGTATGAATCAAATTTTCTATGTGCAGCAACTGTTCTGAAGAACAGCGAACCTGAACTTTTTGGTTTGACACAGACTCGCGGGAGTCGATCGCAGTATATCTATTAGGAACTCGGCTGAGCACATAAGCAATTAAATCTTGTCGCAATCCCGAAGGCGAAAAAGCTTGTTGGTAGGGGTGCTTCGGATAAGACTCCAAGATAATTTCTACTTCCTCTGTGACTACAGCTAAGGTAATATTGACAAGATTTTTCTGCATTTTCCCCGTCCCCAAACACTCGTTAACTAATATTTTTGTGGCCGTTCTCGCTCTCGTCTGATTTCTCATGAATTTTAACCGGCTAATACCGCCAATCGTTCTTCGGTCATCACCAGCTCGAACTCGGAACTTACCTCTTCTATCACCCGCAGCACGTAGCAGGGAATCTTGTCCGATAAAATAGCACTTGGCGCCGTACCAGTGTGAATTTCTAAGACTGCTTCTGCCGCAGCTTCAAACATCAGTCGCTGTCCCGGAAACATCACTCTTTCAAAGTACCAATTAGGAATGTTCCCAATCCGAACCACCTGAACTAGGTTGGTAACATTTGCGTAATAGCACAGAATCTGGTTGTTACCTTTATAAGATAGCTGATCGGACATTTAAAAAATCTCCACACTCTTTCAAAAACTTACTGAGACTTGGCTTGGCCTGTTAGTGGCAATTACGAGTTTGGCTCTTGACAAAACGACCGACTTATTTTTGGGGTGTTATTCGAGAGCGCGAATCACATCTTCAGTTATTAATTTTTTTAGCATTGAGTTATCCTGCCAACACTTAGAGGTCTGGCGCAGAAACCCGGTTTTTCCCGGTTAAAAAACCCGGTTTGTTTGGTATGCAGTCGGTCACTCCTGACTTATTTATGTTGATTGTGCTGTGGCACCCGTTAATCAAAAGTACCCTCACTTTCCAGAACTCTCCTGACAACAGGTTGGCTCTTTGGCAGCGGAATGGTGCTGAGAGTGCGATCGACCTTTAGATCCAGAGCTAGGAGTAAACTTTATCTAAAAAATATGAGGAAATTATGAAGACCATCATTTTTTTTGATAAAAATACTTTGGCCGAAGCAGGGATTACAACACTTAGGCAAAAACCGTGTTTTTTAGCCAAAAACTTGGCTGCATCTGCGATCCTGGGTTAAAAAACCCGGTTTCTGAGGGAACTCTGCGTAAATCTTGGATTAGCAGGCTGAAACCGGGTTTTTTACCAAAAAACTTCGCTGCATCTGTGAGATCGGATTAAAAAAAACCGTTCTTGAGGCCAATCTGTGTAACTTCTGCAGGAGTTATTCTGCCTGTAAATATGGTATTAGCCGATCGGCTTTGCGGGTAACAAAAAACCCCGACTCCCTGAGATCATCTCTAGAACTTCTAGGGAATCAGAGTTTAAATTAACCAATCACCGATCCATCTCAAAGCTAAATCAAAAAAATGAGGAAATTATGAAAATAGCCGGAAAAACTAGAACTTTCCTGGACGCATAAACCCGGTTTAATAACATAAGTGCGTGATTTTTGCAAGAATCAAAGGAATGAGAAAAAGGATTTTCGATCGTCATCCGGCTTTAATGCCCCCTTGATTCTTCCGTCGGCCTGGGCCGACTTTGTTTGTCTATAGCAACCCTAAATCATTCGCCTAATTATTGTAGGGGCAATCCGACCCCTACTCCCCGTGGTTGCCCCGATAGATAGGGGGTAGGCACGGGGAGTAGGGGTAGCACTACCCCTACAAATTTACATGAATGATTTAGGATTACTATAGTAGCGGTTTCAACTGCCGAGTTTGATATCCTATGTGCGATCGCATTTTACCCGAGTTTAAAGCAACGGTTCCCAACCCAGAATTTCCGCCACTTGCTGTGCCAAACTCAAAGGATCGAAAGGCTTGGCAATCACCCCCCCTACCCCCAAATCAGCAAATTCGCTCAAATCCATCGCCTGCACCTTAGCCGTCAGGAAAATCACTGGAATCCCGCGAGTAGCCGCATTGTTTTGCAGCAAACCAAACAGAGTAAGTCCGTCCATATCCGGCATCATCACATCTAACAGAATAGCGTCAGGGAGGTGAGTTTCTGCTAAAAGCAATCCTTGACTGCCGTCGGGCGCGCTTAGTACAATCCAGCCACCTAAATGTTCCAGACAGGCCTGAATCACGCTGCAGAGGTTTTTTTCATCATCGATTACCAGAATGCGCTTTGCTGACATAATTAAAACTCAAATTTTAAATTAATCATGGTAAACCAAAAAAGGACTTACGCACGCTGCCTCCTCAACCGGGTTTGTTGAAAGATATAGCAAAAGGAAGAAGCAATAAAATTAAGAGTTTCAGCACTTAAGAACGTCCTAATCGTCGGGTGCGGTTGATATATTTTGCCGCTCACCTACTTAAACCGAGAACAGAAAAATCGATATATAGCCCTTGCAAACTCATTCTCCCCGCGTGCGTTGCGAGGAACGTTAGCTTTCGCGATGTCTTATGAAAGCAATCTCAAAACTCCAAACTTTTTCCCCCTTCGCCTTCCAACGGTGCGGGCACTGTGAAATAGAAACTGCTTCCTTCTGAGACAACACTTTCGACCCAAATTCTGCCGCCGTGCTGCTGTACTATGCTGCGACAGATAGCCAAACCCAAACCCGTACCTCCTTTTTGGCGGGAGTCAGAAGCATCCACCTGTTGAAACCGTCCAAAGATAGTTTCTAGTTTATCTGCAGGAATCCCCCGCCCTCGATCTTTGACTTCAAATAAAACCCGTGAAGCGTAGCTATCCCGTAGGGAATCGCCCAAATCTTCAACCCTGACAGTTACTGTACTCCCTGGAGCGGAGAATTTAATCGCATTGCTCAACAAATTTACCAGCAGTTGAACAATTCTGTCCGGGTCAGCCCAAATTTTTGCTGTTTGGGGCAAAATCGACAAATCAATGTTATTTTCAGCAGCCAAAGAAAGTACAGATTCTGCAGACTTCCGCATCAAAACCTGGGCCTCGCACCACTGCTTGACGAGGATAACTTGGCTCGATTCGAGCCGTTCTAAGTCGAGAATATCGTTGACCAAACGCACTAACCGTTCGGTATCGCTCGAAGCGATTTCTAACATCTGTTTGGCAGTTTCCGGTTTATTTTTCAGTACCCCAGCCGCCAGCAAACCTAAAGAACCGCGAATGGAGGCAAGCGGAGTTCTCAGTTCGTGGCTGACAATCGAAATAAACTCATTTTTCATTTTTTCAATTGCCCGACTTTCTGTGATATCTGTGACTGTGCCGACGTGACCAATTAGTTGAGCTCTGTCAGAAAAAATCGGAGCTGTTTTAAGCCGACCAAACCGGATGGTTCCGTCTCGCTGGATGTGGCGGAATTCGCAGGAGAATTCCCCATCTAGCGATTGCGATTGGGGCCACTTAGACAGAATTAGTTTGAGGTCTTCGCGGTGAACAAACCGCATCCAGCCGTTTCCTAAAGCTGCTGCCGGTGTGAAGCCACCAATTGCTTGACAGCGAGGATTTGTATAGGTACATTTCCCCTCAGTATCGATTTTGAAAATGCCCACGGGGGAACTCTCGCTCAAAGAGCGAAATAAAGCTTCGCTTTCCCGGAGTTCTGCTTGAGAAGTTTCTAGTTCTCTGGTGCGCTGCAAAACTCGCATTTCTAACCGTTCGTTGAGCTGTTGGAGGGCGGCTTCAGCAAGTTTGCGATCGCTAATATCGCGGTGTACTGATACCCAATGGGTAAACCCACCATTTTCGTCAGCTATCGGCACAATGCTCATTTCTACCCAAAATTCCGTCCCGTCTTTGCGGTAATTGATCGAATCAACCCGCACCGGCTGCCAGGTTTTCAAAGCTGTCCGAACTCGATGGAGACTGGCGCGGTCTGTTTTTTCTCCTTGGAAGATACGCGGCGTTTTGCCCACAACTTCTTCTAGGGTATAGCCGGTCATCCGCGTGAAAGCTGGGTTGACATAAAGAATTCGCGGGCCCGGTTCCTCAATCGGTTCAGCTTCGGTAATTAACACGGCGTCGTTAGTGGTGGTGACTACTGATTCCAACAGGCGCAACTGTAATTCTCTAGCTTTGCGATCGGTAATTTCTGTAACTGTCCCCACCATCCGCACTGCATCGCCGGCTTCGTTGTAAAAAAACTTACCTTTCCCCTCCATCCAGTGAATGCTGCCGTCGGGCCAAACCACGCGCTTTTCGTGACAGTAATCTCCTCGGTGGGCGATCGCCTGATTGATAGCATTCTCCATACTTTTTAAATCTTCTGGGTGAACGCAAGCTGCAAAACTTTGATAAGTTCCGGCAAAAGTGCCCGGGATCAACCCAAACAACTCTTCGTGTTCCCTCGACCAAACTAGGCGATTTTTCTGCACGTCCCAGTCCCAAAATCCAATTTTGGTAGCCGACAAAGCTAAGCTGAGTTGCTGATTGGTTTTCCGCAACTCAATGCTAGTAATAGCAACTCGAAGTTCTCGGGCTATTTCGATTTCGCACGGCTGCCAAGGCAAAGATTTTGACCTCACAGTTTCTTGCCACAACTCAAAGGAAATGCGAGGAGACATCAATCGGCTGCCATCCGGTTTAAGTTCAATTTGCCCCTCTGGTGGACCTGCCCAGTTGACAGTTTGAAGTGCTTCGGGACGGAACCACAAAATGTAATAATTTTGCATCTCGGACATGGCAAGTACCAGCAAACCGCTAGCAAATTCTTGAAAATTCTCTGCGGGCGGATACAGTTTTGAGAGAGAATCTGTATAAAAAACCTCATTATTTATTTGACTTTTTATCCAAGCAATTAAGTTTTCTATTTCTACCAATTCCGGGGTTTGCCCGATGGTTGTTAAATTTTCATTTGCACACACAACTCCACCGGTAGCACCCACTAAGGCCAGCAATTCATCTCGGTATGTTAGTAAACCTTCTACAAAGCAGTTTTTTTGATAAATTTCCCTGATAAATTTTTGGCAAAGTGCTTTTAAATAAATTGCATATTCCCGGTCTTCGCTATCTTTTTTGTAGCTGAGTTCTAGATTTACAAACTTGGCTAGCAGTTCGCAAGCAGTTCTTGTTTCGTAGTTGACATACTTTCGTGTTGGATGGTGACAGGCAATCAATCCCCAGAGTTTTTTATCTTTGATTAATGTCAGGGTCATGCTAGCGGCAACGTTCATATTTGTGAGATATTGAACGTGGCAAGGAGAAACGGTTCTCAACAAAGAACCGCCCATATCTAAAGGGCGACCCGTCAGCGGATTGCAGTGAGGAATTAGTTCTACAGGCTGACAGTTAATATCGGGAATAAACCGAATTAAATTCATGTTGAAGAGGTTTCTTGCTTGGGGGGGAATATCGGTAGCCGGATAGTGCAGTCCCAATAAAGGAGCCAAACTTTCTACTTTGTCTTCGGCGACAACTTCCCCCGCCCCGGTGGCATCAAATTGATAGACGATCGCTCGATCGAAACCGATGATCCTCCGCACTTCTTCAACTGCTGTCTGACACAGCACTTGCAGGTTTGGTGTTTTGTGGATTTTGTCGATCGGCTCTTGGACTAAATTATAACAATTGAAACAATCGCTCGTTTTTGGGGAAACAACCGACTCTAGTTCAACAATTAATGCTGAATTTGATTGATGCAGCGTCCCCTCAAAAAAAGACTTGCGGTCTTGACTTTTGAATGATAATCTGATCGCGTTACGTTGTTGGTCGTTTTCAAATAAAGCTTTTTCAATAGCCTCAATTTCCTCAGTCTCGACAAATTCCTCTAAAAATTGATCCAAAAGTTGTTCGGGGTAAAGGCCCATCGCCTCAAAAGTATTGTTGCTAACTTGCAAAATTTTCAACGCCGGAGATTCCAGCACCAAAAGGATGCCATGAGGTTGAATGGAACCGGGGGCGTAAATTAGTTCGCAGTCGCTGTTATTGAGAGTGCCTGTGTCTGAGGGCAATACCATTGCTTTCATCTGATTAATACTTCTGTAAATTAGCCTGTGTTCTCGATCGGCGGGCTAGCATCAATCAACAGCACCGCGTCGCAATCCCACAATCTAACAATCCCCAGTCTTGGCTAAGGCTTCCTGATTTGTTTCGGACACGCACTGCATATTTGCTCCTAGTTATCCCATTAAAAAAAAGAATACAAGTGTAGGTACGCGATCGAAACCCATATCTCATCAGTCATTCCCACTTCTTCAATTCTTTAATTCTTTAATTTTTTAAATCTAAAATGGGATTAGCGCTGTGCCTGAGCCAGTCTGTTTCTCAGTTGAGTCCGCTCCAAACGATTCAGGAGGCGAGCAATCAATTCCGGTTTCACGATCGGCTTGTTCACGTAGTCGTCAGCACCTGCGACAAACATTTGGCGCACTATTTCCGATTCGGAATGAGCTGTCAAAAATAGCACGGGGAGCTTGCTCCAGCGCAAATCGTTGCGAACTGCCAAACACAGCTCGATACCGCTGTAACCGGGCATCTCCACATCTAAAATTAGCAAATCGGGACAAGTCGTTTCGAGTACCTCCCAGAACTTTTCGGGATCGTCCAATGTTGTTACTTGAAATCCCCAAGGTTTTAGAATCACTTGCAGTGCAGCCAATAGATGCACGTCATCGTCTACCACCATAACTTTAGCTTCAGCAGGGCCCGTCTGGTCGATTAGTTGGGCGACTGCTTTGAGTATATCTGCTGGGGGCATAGATTTGTGTAAAAAGCCCGAAGCTCCCAAACGAGCAACTTCTATTCGATCGCTCAATTGATTGTGCCCGCTAAAAACCATCACCGGAATTTCGGGTTTTTCACTGCGGAGTTCGGCTAGGAGAGAAAGTCCGTTTTCCTGAACTCTGGAAAATGTCAAATCCAGCAAAATCGCGTCGGGAGGCTGTTGAGAAATCGCATTTCTTGCCGCTTGTGGAGAGTTGGCAACTTCTATCTGGAAGCCGGAACCGGATGCTACTGTTTTGAGTTGATCGCTCCCAAAATTATCATCCTCAACAATCAGCATTCGGCGCTTTTGGGAAACCGCAGGAACCAAATCGCCTTCTGGTTCGGGCGACGGGCGATCGAATATCTGTTTGATCTGATGCAGAAATCCCTCAATCTGCTGAGCAGTCCCCGGTTTCAAGATGTTTTGGGCATTGAACAAATGTTCTATCTGGCGCGCGACTTCCGAACCTTTCGGCAGCCCTAACGTGCCCAAAGAACCGACTAATTTGTGAGCTTGAGCCTGGGCTTCCTCGCGCAGTTCGCCCTCCAAGCTTCCGTTTTTGAGTTGAGCGAGCGCGCGATCGAATATCGCCACCTTTTCTATAAAATTAGCTTTTAAATTTTCCCGCATTTGGGCAATCGCATTCAAGACTTTGAGACGGCGGTCGTCTTTGTTTAATTCCTGGCTCGACCCGCTGGATTCAGGAGATAAAGTCTCTTGAGTCTTAGCAGTTTCTGCCGTTTCCTGCCCAACTTGTTGGCTCTCAATCTCCTCCGGCAGACTTTTGAGCCGATAGCCCAATCCGTACACGGTTTCCACTAAATCTACTGTCATCCCGGCTGCTTTCAGCTTCTGCCGCAGCCCCTTGATGTGAGCGGTAACGGCTTCTTCTTGAGGAAATTCGCCGCTCGACCAAATGCGATCGAGGATGGCGCTGCGACTGAAAATGCGCCGAGGATTTCTCATGAAAAGTTCTAGCAAATTGTACTCTTTCGGAGTCAAGTGCAGCACTTTTTCGGCATAAGTTACTTCCGTAGTGTCCGGGTTGACTTGCAGTTTTTCCCATGTTAAATTTGTACTCGACAAAGTTGCCTTACCCCGGCGCAGCAAAGCCCGAATTCGAGCGATTAATTCTTCGAGATTAAAGGGTTTGACCACATAATCGTCTGCACCCGCCTCTAAACCTTGGACTCGATCGTTGCTGCTATCTAGCGCTGTCAGCAGTAAAATCGGCATTTGGCAGCCGGACGATCGCAATTTTCGACACAAACTAATGCCGTCGAGTTTAGGAATCAGCACATCCAAAACAATCAGGTCGTAATCGTATGCCTGCACCAAATGCAACGCTGTTTCACCGTCTGCTGCTGCATTTACATTGTAATTGTGAGAGTTCAGCGCTTGAGTCAGCAAACTGACTGTAAATGTGTCATCTTCTACCAGCAGGATTTTCATAAACGTCACCTGTCCTTCCAACTATTATTGGAACTTTTTATCGGTTTTTGGGGCTCATTAAACAGCCTTTTTACAACTGAATTTAAAAAGTCCCCACCTTCAGTATAACAAATAGTATTCTGGAAAGAGTATAATAGTCAATTATTATTTTTAGTTTATTTGTTGTCCT
This sequence comes from Microcoleus sp. T3_D1, assembly GCF_036700405.1. Classification (NCBI taxonomy): domain Bacteria; kingdom Bacillati; phylum Cyanobacteriota; class Cyanophyceae; order Oscillatoriales; family Microcoleaceae; genus Microcoleus; species Microcoleus sp. T3_D1. The sequence goes on along the minus strand of NZ_JAUBOV010000030.1, from coordinate 29,962 downwards.
CTCGAAATATTTCATTAGATTCGGGCTGGGATTTTAGGGCTTTTTGGACTTCAGCGCCTGCTGAATCTTTTGAATCAGATATTGCGAGGAATCTTGATGTTTAACTAAGTCTTCCAACTCGGAAACCGCTACTTCGGCGTGTTCTATCTCTTTAACTAAAGAATCAGCGGTAACACTTTTTATGTCTCCCAAAGGTTCTTGGATAGGGGTCAATGAATGGAAATTTTTTTCCGCTATTAATTCTTCCAACTCTAGCAGGGCCATTTCTGCGCGATCGATCTTGATCGTCACGGATTTAGCGACATTAGCACCCGCTCTTGCTGCCTCCGTGAGTTCGTGAACTCGAAGTTTAAACCGGCTGGCAATTTGCTCCATTTGAGTCCCCAATTCAAAAGTTTTACTTGCCAGTCTGCCAATTTCTAGACTCACTTTGCTCAGACCGCTGGGCTGACTTCCCATTTGATTGGTAACTACAGCCACCTGTACTGCTAAATGCCTGACTTGTTCGATCGCCTCCCGGATGGTTCGGGAAGTGCGGTTAACCGTTTCTAAATCATTAGCTATTGCTTTGCCCACCCCCAAAATTTTCTCTGTATTGTTGCAAATAGAATTAGCACCTTGAAAAGTAGCTTGAAATGCTTGGCGACCTTCGGAAGAAATCAGTTTCGCAATCCTCACAAATCGCTGATTCATTTGAGCAATTTCTTCAGCTTGTTTGACCAGTGCCACTTGCTGGGCACTGGGATTCGTATGCAATTTTTCTATTTGACGTTGTTGGATTTTTAAAAGCTCATTACATTCGTGAACCTTAGCCTGTTCTTGTTGAAGTAGCGCCAAATACTTGGGTCTTTCTACTCGGTATTTTTGAATAACTTTGTTAGCTTGCGCTAAAAGTTTTGACTGGGCAATCACCAGAGTATGAACGTCCACAAGGTGGTGGCTTTGGTCTTCCCTTACCACAATAATCGGTTCATAAATCAAGTCTTTGTGCCTGTGGAAAGACGCTTGGACGGCATCCTCAACTTTCCAGTTTTCCGAAAGTAGCAAAGGCGGAATTCTAATAAAATCTAACAAGGCTCGAATCGGGTGTGACCCGTAAAGTTCTAGGCGATCGGGAAAACTCATTTGCTCTCGAAATTTGACGCGAGAAATCATGCCCAATACCTGTGATTCATGAGTAATAATGACTCCTGGCAGGTCGGGTTCTTGCTCAAATCTTTCAGCCACTACCTGTCCTGGAGTTGCAGCGCTCACTTGGAAGTCGTGACACGGCAGATGTCCGATCGTGAAATCGGGGGTGAGTTGAGTTGGATTGCTCATTTACCCGGATAGTGTTAAGTACAAGTTAACAAATTATATATTAATATTATACTGGAATAAGATTGTTGAAAGTAGTCAACGACCCAGCACGGAAGTGACTGGGCTTCGGGCCTAAAACTTCATTTTCAGTTGAGCAGCCTGACACCTTTGATGTCTAGGTTTTTTGAGTAATGACACCAAGCGGATGCGTAGCTAGTCCCCTGTTCTGTCGTTAAGGGTTAAACATTTTTATTTGGGTTAAGGACGTACCATTAGCCGAATCAGCTCAGAAAACAAAGGCGCGTGCTAACTTCACCCCAGCAATGGGAGTGGAATTGCTTAGTTTCCATCAACAACCCGGTTCACAAACACGACCAGAAGCGATCGATTATACAGCCGTATCCCTTCCCCCCGTTTCCTCCTACCGCTTTCGCGCTCGTAAAGCGCTGGAGCGCGGGCCACTCGCCCAGAAGAAAGAGGACAACTATAGGGACAAATTAGCTCTCTGGCTCCGGGGCCTTCTATTACCTACTTTCTGAGTACTGTCATCTCAAGTCTGTTGGATCGATCGCGCCTGCTGTGCCCCAGGTTCCGTCCTCACAACAGGGACATTCATATTTTGTTCTTTAAAACAACCGGGAAAATATCTAGATTGAAACCAAAAACCTTAAATCGGACTTTGCCACTAGCAAGCTTTGAGGCTGCTTACCAGTTGTTACAGCAAATGGCTGAAATTCCAGGGGCGATTTGGCTGACTGACGATGCGATCGCTGATTCTCAAAATCGGGAAAATTCGTCGGAAAGGTTTGCAGCAGTAGTATCAGAGCATTTTAGCGCCCTGCTGCGGGGCAATCTATTAGATGAGTTCGCAACAAACGGACACAAGCACAGCGAAAACAATCTCCATTCGCAATTGAATGTGCAGTTGACTTTCGACCCCGGGGCGATCGCCAATTTCCTGTCTCCCCTCGCAGACAAACTCGCAGAAATAACGGCCGCACCTTCGTGGCAAATTGACAGTCGCGCCCTCAAACAAGCAATTAAAAATATACAGCCCAACTCTGCCGTTATTCAAAGCGAATTCACCCTAAATTTGCTGGATATTCTCGCGGCCAATGCCAGCCCAAATAATCGCCTGCCCCTACACAGCTCAACAGAAATAGAGGGAAAATCGGCCCCCAAAGTTATAGATCCAGAAACGCTACAGAGCCAGATTGCCGAAGCCGTCAATCAATTACAAATTGCCACTCCCTGCATTTCATTTTGTCAGCCAGTAGAAGATGCTTTGCAGCAACAGCTTGAACAAGAGCGACTTTTGAATCAGGTGACAACTCAAATCCGCCAGAGTTTGGAATTGCCTGTAATTTTGTCAAAAGCAGTCGAGCAAGTGCGAGAGTTTTTGGAGGTCGATCGCCTGTTAATTTATCAATTTGAAAAAGTGCCAGCGCCGCACAATGGCGAGTTAGCTAAAGAAATACCTGCGGCGGTTTCTGGGTCTGGCGAAATCCCAGAAAATTCCGGGTCTTACTTGTATTTAGGTCGCGTTACCTACGAAGCTTTAGCCAACGATGCTATCTCGTCTGTACTAAATTTTAGTGAAGACGCGCAGTGTTTTACCCAGGGAGTCATTGACGGAGAGAAATATCGCAAAGGTTTGGCTTTGTGCGTCGCGGATGTGGAAACAACTTACTCTTCACAGCCTTGTTTTTTAGAGTTGATGCGGCGGGCGAAGGTGCGGGCAAAGTTGCTAGTGCCGATCGTAGTTCAAGACGACTTGTGGGGGCTGCTAATTGCCCACCAGTGTACTTTTCGCGAGTGGGAAGAAAGCAAAAAAACATTTTTGCGACAAATAGCAGAACATTTGGCGATCGCCATTTACCAAGCCGAACTTTATGCACAAGTCCAGCAGCAAAAGCGCACCTCAGAACAGCGCGTAATAGAGCGCACGCGAGAACTGCGCGATGCACTGGTTGCCGCCCAGTCTGCCAGCCTCGCCAAGAGCGAATTTTTGGCAGCTATGAGCCACGAATTGCGGACTCCTCTCACTTGCGTCATCGGCATTTCCGACACGCTGCTGCGGTGGTCTTACGGCAAAGTTGGCAGTAAAGAAGTGCCAGTGCAAAAGCAGCGGCAGTACCTGCAAACTATCCGAGACAGCGGCGACCACTTATTAGAATTAATCAACGATATTTTAGATTTATCGCAAGTAGAAGCGGGAAAAGCAGTATTAAAAATTAGTGAATTTTCACTGTCTAAATTAGCTTCTCAGAGCCTGCACGCCCTCAAAGAAAAAGCTGCGGCTAAAGGCGTGGAACTGCTGCAAGAACAGCGGATAAAACAAGAGTGCGATCGCTTCATCGCTGACCCGCGCCGCTTGAGACAAATTCTCTTCAATCTTTTAGGAAATGCGATTAAATTTACTCCCGAAGGCGGGCAAGTCATCCTGCGAGTTTGGGTGACAGAAGATAAAAATCGAACGCCTGCAGTGCGGCAGCCCGGTACTGCACCTGCTGGCAGTACCGCTGTTTTTCAAATCAAAGATACCGGCATTGGAATTCCCGAAAATCAGCGATCGCTTTTGTTTCAAAAATTCCAGCAGTTGGATTCCCCCTACCGCCGCGAATACGGCGGCACCGGTCTGGGATTGGCTTTAACTAAACAGTTAGTAGAGCTTCACGGCGGCGCGATAGAAGTTAACTCTACAGTTGATGTCGGCTCTACTTTTACCGTTTTTATACCCATCCAAACTCAAAGCAAAGATGAATCCACAAAATTTAAATATGAAAAATCGAATTCATCTTTACCGCTGCATTCTTCCTCCTTGCGGGGCAGCCTCGTGCTCGTCGAAGAAGATGAAGAAACTGCCATGCTGATTTGCGATATCCTGACAGTCGCAGGAATGCAAGTGGTGTGGATGATTGAAGGTTCGGCGGCGGTGGAACAAATTGAACTTTTGCAGCCCAATGCTGCGATCGTCGCTATGCGTTTGCCCGGTATGAATGGCTGCGAAATAATTCACCAACTGCGCGAAAAACCCGCTACTGAAAATATCAAGATTCTAGCTTTAAGCGCTAATGAAATTCCCGCAGATCAGATATCTTTCGTGACGGCGGGAGCTAACGATTGTTTGGCTAAACCGATTCATCCTGAGCAATTGCTGGACAAAATTATTTCTTTAATGGCTGGGATTGGTAATGGGTAATACAATTTTAGATTTGAGATTTTAGATTTGAGATTGGGGAATGACCACGAATTTCAAAGGTGGTACCCGCCACGTGATTTATCCGTGCAATCAATCCAAAATCGAAAATAGAAAATCCTCAAGAAAGAGCATTTATCCGTGGGGTAAATCTCAAATCTCAAATCTCAAATCTCAAATGGATTGACTCATTGGATATGGGTTGGGATATGGTCTACAGTTACATTCTTTTTTTGAACTGGTATAATTTGTAATTCCCAATTACCAATTCCCCATCCGCAATTCCCCATGATTAATTGTCACATTCCTACAGGATTAATTGTTTCTTGTCAAGCACCTGCTGATTCGCCGCTGCACGATCCGATCGTAATTGCGGCAATGGCTCGAACCGCCATCAATCGAGGTGCATCGGGCGTGCGGATTGACACTCCGGCTCACATTGCGGCGGTGCGAAAACAGATATCCGCTCCCATAATTGGGATTTGGAAGCAGCAATTGCCGGGATGCGAGATTTACATTACTCCTCGGTTTGAAGACGCGCGGGCGATCGCCGCTTCTGGAGCCGATATTATCGCCGTTGATGCTACTCTGAGAAACCGTCCTGCTGGCGGCGAAGACTTAAAGACCTTAATCGCCAAAATTCACAGCGAATTGGGCAAATTAGTGATGGCGGATGTAGATACAATAGAAGCTGCGATCGCCGCAACTGAAGCGGGTGCAGATACTGTAGCAACTACTCTTTTTGGCTATACTGCCCAGACGCAAAATTTCTCGCCGCCGGGATTTGATTTGCTTGCGGAAATGGTAGAAAAGCTTAAGGTTCCCGTTATCTGCGAAGGCGGGATATCGGGGCCGGAAATGGCTAAAAAAGCCTTGGATTTAGGAGCGGCGGCTGTTGTTGTGGGGACAGATATTACTGGGATTGATATTAAGGTGACAGCCTATAAGTCGCTGATGGGGAAGTAAGTTCGGCAACGGATTGTTTAACGGATGTAACGGATGTAACGGATGTAACGGATTGAAGGAAGTTCGGCAACGGATTGTTTAACGGATGTAACGGATGTAACGGATGCAACTTATATCTTGCACCATTCTCAATTAGCTTTTTAGGAACAGGCTCTCCGGCCTGTTCCACAAGAAAATATACTCTTTGTGGAACGGGCCGGAGAGCCCGTTCTTGAGAAGGGTGCAAGATGTGAGATGTAACGGATTGAAGGAAGTTCGGCAACGGATTGTTTAACGGATGTAACGGATGTAACCGATTGAAGGAAGTTCGGCAACGGATTGTTTAACGGATTGTTTAACGGATGTAACGGATGTAACGGATTGAAGGAAGAAGGGGGAAGAAATATTCGGCGAGAGAAATCGCTTGTAGGCACACGAAACGCGCAAGGTAAGCGTGGGAAATATCGGGCGATTTCAATCGCCCTTGATCAGGGGAAGTTGCTAAATGAGTGCGCCGTTGATAAAGCTGCTAACTACAGCCAAGGCGATCGCCCCCAGTACCGCGCTCCAAATGCCCATCCGCAAACTAAATCCTTCAACTAGCTTCGCAGCCGAGGCAAAAACAATCACGTTCATTACAAAAGCAAACGCGCCAGAAAGCAATCCCAGCGTCAGCAAGTTCGGCACGAAAAAAACTGCTTTCAGAATTGGCAAAATTAAAACATTCAACATTCCCAAAACCGCAGCGGAAATTACTGCTTTCGGTGTGCTGTCAATTTCTACGCCGATCGGGAGTTGAGAAATTAGCAGCAAGCTGCTGCCCGTCACCAGCCAAGCAATCAAAAAATCGATCGGTTCCACAGCGCCCCTACCTCCTTAACAGTTGAATTGTCAGAAAAACCTGATATTTAACATACATCTTATATACCTTAATTAAACAATCCGGCTGATTCGTCTGCCAATCGACAGAATTTATGTCTGTTACTAAAGAGTTAGAAGTTATAATCCCTGTAATCATCTGCCCAATCATCCGGATGGGGCCCGTATCAACCTGTTAGTTGAATAAAAAGAGCAGATTAATTAATATGGCTGGCGATTTTTCTTTTAACTCTAAAGTCCGATTCGACAAAAATGGCTTGGACAATGCTTCACGGCAACGCAGCCGATCGCTCCAAGTTATGATTTTTATGCTGATCGTCACTACCTTGATGGCGCTACCAATATTTCGTCTAGCCGAACTGCAACTGGTACAGGGAGCCTACAACCGACAGCGGGCGGAAAATAACCGCATTCGCCCTGTTTCAGTCCCAGCGACTCGCGGTCAAATTTTAGACCGCAACGGCAAGATTTTTGCGGCCAGCCGCGTATCTCGATCGGTCTATGTGTGGCCAAAAGAGCGATCGGCCAAGGAGTGGCAAGAGATCGCCGCTACCCTGGGCCCGATCGTCAAACTGCCCGCGGCCGAAATTGTCAAAAAAATCGATGCCGCTGGCTACAGATCGGCCCTGCCAGTGCGAATTAGTAAGGATATCGATGTAGGTACTTTCGTCGCGTTGGGAGAACAAGCTAATACTTTGCGGGGAGTGGAAATTCGCGTAGAATCGAGCCGAGACAATCCCCACCAGCAATTAGCAGCTCACCTTTTGGGGTACGTCGGCGAAGCTAGTTTAGAGCAATTAAAAGCTAATCCTGCATATCCGATGGGGATGCTCGTGGGTCAAATGGGAGTTGAAAAATTAGCCAATTCAACTTTAGAGGGCGTTTGGGGAAACCGTTTAATCGAGGTAAATGCTAAGGGCGAAGAAATCCAAGATTTAGGTGTCAAAGACCCTATTCCCGGCAAACCGGTGCAGCTAACTTTAGATTTAGATATGCAGAAAACTGCGGAAAAAGCTTTGGGCGATCGCCTGGGTGCAGTTGTGGCGATCGACGTAAAAACCGGAGCTCTTTTAACAATGGCTAGTTGGCCGACATTTGACCCCAATATTTTCACCCGCAAGGTGACTCAAACAGAATGGGAGCGGCTGCAAGGGCCAGAAAAACCGTTTTTAAATCGAGCCGTTCAAGGTTATCCAGTCGGTAGCACTTTTAAAATTGTCACTGCTATAGCGGCGATGGAGTCGGGCAAGTTTTCTCCTGACTCTACTGTGGCTACTTCTTCTTCAATTACGATCGGCGGAATTTCTTTTAACGAACACAGCGGCGGTTACGGCGTTATCGGTTTCCGCGATGCTTTAGCCTACAGCAGCAATACGTTTTTCTATCAAGTAGGCATGGCTGCCGGCCCTGAAGAAATGGCGAAAGCAGCTAAAAAAATGGGCATTGGCGGTACTATTAATTTAGACCTTTTGGGGTTGGAATCCGCCAATCACGGTCAAGTTCCGATACCAGCAGAGAAACAGAAAATGTATGGGGAAGATTGGTACGTTGGGGATACGGTAACAATGTCGATCGGTCAAGGTTTGGTACTTTGTACTCCCTTAGAATTGGCTGTGATGGTGTCCACTGTTGCTAATGGCGGTTATCGAGTTCAGCCGCATTTATTGGCTTCTCAAACCAACACTCCTATTACCAAAAAAGTTCCCACAGGTATTAAGCCTGCAACTTTGAATGTTGTTCGCGAGGGATTGATTGACGTGGTGAAAAAAGGTACTGGCAAACGCATGAATGATGGTACTATTCCTTTAAGTGCTGGTAAGACTGGGACGGTGGAAATGCCCGGTCATCCTGACAATTCTATGTTTGTGGGTTTTGCTCCTGCTGACAAACCGGAAGTTGCGATCGCAGTTATAGTTGAAGGCGGCGGATTTGGTTCTGTATCGGCGGCACCAATTGCTCAAGAGGTATTCCGAACCTATTTTCAAAAGCAGGGTTTTAAACCTACTAATAAGCCTCTCTAGTCATTCGTTAATAGTTGACTGTTGGCTGTTGACTGTTCTCAGTTTGTCCCATACTTCGATCGCACTATCCTGGATATTTGGGAAAAGTGCGATCGATCAAAAGTTTTCCCCTACCAATCGTCTCACTTCCAAAGTCGATAAATTTATCATTTGTGCCACCTGTTCCAGACTCATTCCAGAATTTAAGAGTTGAGTTACGAGCGATCGTAAAGCTGACTCCGCTGCCAGTCGTCCCAGGTTTTCTTCCTTGTAAGTCTTCAAAGGGGTAAAAGGCGGTAAAAGGGCGATCGGCTAATATTGCTCTTTAGTAAATGCAGTATTAATGAAGATGAAGATTAGTTCAATTTTATTAAAAGTCAAGAGCCTGGTAGGCCTAGCAAGTTTTCCCGCCTACGTTGGTTGATTTAATAATATAAAGAAAGTTCACTTGGAGCCGCTGTAACAGCGGCTCCAAGTGAATTAATAGACACAAATACCTAGACGTTGGCACCCATCATTCCTCTCACTGCCATCGGGCATAATAGTGTGGCAGAAAATACATTCTTGTTCCAGCCAGTATTCGATGTCTACACCGGAAGCACCGAACAAATTAGAGCGATAGAAGTTGGTCTTCTCCACCAGGGTTTCATCCAACTCGGCACGTACTAAACAAGCATGAGTCAAGTCAGCTCGATCGAGGATCGATTGAGCGAGGGTAGCTCCATCCAAGCGGGTATGTTGCAGGATGGCGTTCTCCAGAGACACTTCAGCCAATTCGGCTCCAATCAGGTAACTTCGAGAGAAGTCAGTTCCAATCATCGAACCCTGCAGAACAGCCCCGGAAAAATTGGCATCGCTCAAGATTGCTCCTTCCAAATATATGAACGCACTAACACGAATCCCAGCAAAGTTTCGCTCGCCAGCAGCATAACGTTCGAGCAATTCGGAGGCACTCATTTCAGTAAATAGCGATCCTTTCATAGGTCGTCTTCTCCTAAATCTCCATTACTCAAGAATAAGGTAAACTATTAGTCCGATGTTGACACTTGATAGGCTCTGGAAAGACACCGGATTCTTGCTTCTGTGGCACTTATCTATACAGAAGTTCCCCTCAACCGCCCATAAAATCAAGGTAGCAGGTGGAGGGTGATATCAAATCCGGTTAAATGCACATAGTTCAGTAGGGGCAAACCCCCCGTGGTTGTTCCCTCGGTACTGTGGTTAATCTTTCCGGGTTTGATATGAGGAATAGTTAAAGGAACTGTAATGTGTTGAATATTTAGATATGTCCCAACCTATTTCATAATAGTTCTGCTAAAATTAACTAATATTTCCTAGGCAGAAAAAGAGTGGTGGACGAAAAAGAGTCAACGAGAATCTACGACCTGCAAGAATTACGGAGACGGTATATAGCTGGAGAGAGAAATTTTTCTGGTTTCGATCTAAAAAATTTTCATCTTTCCGAGTTTTTCCTGGTTGATATCAACCTGAGCGGTGCTAATCTGGAAGACGCTAGTTTGGGGGGGGCTAATTTAATTAATTCTAACTTGAGCCATGCTAACTTAGAAAGAGTATGGCTGAATTCAGCCTTACTGATTAAAGCTAACTTGAGCAATGCCAATCTCAGGAATGCTAAATTGGTTAATGTTGACTTGACTGGTGCCGACTTAACAGGTGCCGACTTGACGGGTGCCGACTTGACGGGTGCTGTGCTGATTGACACTAATTTGACTGATGCCAATTTGACCGATATTAAAACAACAGAGCAGACTATTTTTCATCAAGTGACTATGCCTGACGGCAGGATTCAAAATGATTTAAACAGAACGTTGTCTGCTGAAGAATTGCTCCGGCGCTATGGCGAGGGCGAGCGAAATTTTCAGGATAAAATATTGCATCGTGTAGATTTGAGCGGTGCTGACTTGCGTGATATTGACCTGAGTCGTTCTCGCTTAAGCTATGTCAACTTTAGTTGTGCTTGTTTGGAAAATGTTGGCTTGGGAATGGCTATATTTTCTGATTTCAGAAATGCTCGATTTAGTCGGGATGAAGATTGGTTGGGTGTCTGGTTTTTTTATTGCGATTTGAGAGATGCTAATTTAGCAGGAGTTGACATTAGTTATTCTCAATTCATAGGAAGCAACTTACTGGAAGCACGAGTATGCGGTGGTATACAAGGAGATATATTCTTTTACGAGACTACTTGGACAGATGGAGAATTTATCCAGGGTCCAACGAGTGCTACTTACCACTGGCGTGGTGAGATTAGGGAGGGTGAATTTTAAATTTGAAGAAGTAGTCGCAGGCTTTACATCTATTTCAAAAAACAGGACTTACGCAGAGCATTGAGGAAACTGTTGTAATGTGTTGAACATTTAGGTATCTCCCTAACCTATTTCATCATAGTTCTGCGTAAATCCCGATCAAGTCGGACTTAGGGAGGTGGTGGAAACGAGAAATCGCTCTGTTGTTTAATTCGATTGCGAACATCTTCAGGAAGATTTGACAAAAAGTTAAAAACCGTGTCAGAACCCTGAGTATTCAGAAGATTTTCAAGCTGATTAATAGAAATCTTCCAGGTATTTGGTCTTCGCCATTGTTCGGCACTTGTTATAGGCTCGCGGTTTTCCCCTAAGAGTTGATTAAGTGGATTGGGGACTGCTGGTTTCCCGCTCCAATCCGTGTAAGGTTCTGGTATGTTGGGCGTAATGTACGTGTAACTGCCAAGAACATCTTGTACCCCAAGACTTGATTGATTGGAAACTAAGATTGTTTTCCAAGTCCACCCAGGAATGCGAATTCCGTTAGCTTCTAAATTTGTAGGATTTGTATTTCCCTGATTTGGCGCTTCCGTAAGTAATTCACGTGCTCTAGTTTTTGGCTGGATTGACCAATTCTGTTGTTTAGTATCAAAAACACCAGCAGTAATATCAAGTTTTTTGTTGTAATCAAAGATTAGCTGCTCAACTAATTTTGATTCAATTCTAGACCATGCAGGTGAAATGTCTGGGTCGAACCTACCTCTGTTCTTGCGAAACAGCCGGTTGTTGTCGAGCGCTTGCGGGATTAAGTTTGTGCTTAGGTAGGTAGCCTGAGCATCTTTCTCATTTCTGTTTCTATCTTGGTTAGGGATAAGATGACCTCTATCCAAACCCGTTCCTGTATACATTATCCCATCAATTCTAGGCCAGCTCGGAACTTGAGGACTACCAGGCAAGCCTGGATCGGTTAGGAATGGAGTATTTGTTCTTCCCTCAACTCGATTTCTCCAAGACCTGTCAACTTTCCAACTTACCCAGTTAGGAAGCCCAGTAACGGCATTATAAGATGAGGAATACTGAGGTTTTTCAAGCAACAAATTGGTTTGATATGAATTTTGCTCCGGGGCTTTAATATCCCATCTTGCTTCAGTTGGATTTCCCAATCTCAGGTGGTCGCTCTTAAAGAAGACATCATCTATGAAAACATGGTCTCCTCCTTCTAATTCAAACTTCAAAGTAGCTGGTTGCCCTCGGTAAAGCTGTGTCACTTCATCAGGAGTTTGCAAATTAAGCTGGAAAGTTTCAAAACCTTTTCGACCAAATCCAATCTTATTAGCATTACCTAAGTAGATATTAGTCGCCAGAGCGAGATTTGCTGGGGTATTGACATTTTCGGTGGGGGTGAAAGGGAGGTCTTGCAAATTGCTTTTAAGGTCTATTGTGGTTTTTGCGATCTCTGTACCTGTTGTCGTTTCCAACGTGACCTTCAGGTTTCCTTTTTTGACAGGAGCATGAACATCAAACCGTAAATTTCCCCAGTCAGGTACAACAAATCGATTGTGAACAATTTCTTTGACTCCGTTGGCTCCTAGTTTAAAGGCATAGTCTATTTCGCTTTTCCCTTTCTTTGACTTTACATCCTCCAAATTTTGAACCAAATCAATATTTGGATTTTGTTGACCATTGTGGAATGACCACCCAGGTAGCGCGTTAGAAATAGTTCTGCGAACCTGGCTCAAATTCCCCCCAAACGGATCGGTAACAGCATCAAAATTGCCATTAAAAAGAGTGGGAACAGCAGCATCGCCGCGCATTCTAGCACTGTAAGTGTTGTCAAAACTTAGCGGCACTCGCGGCTGCGTTTCTGGCCGCAAACGTTCACCGCCACCATTTATAGAATAAAACCATCCAGTCCCAATCCCTTCCCAAGGAGCCTCAGCGCTACCTTGGACAAAGTTTGCGTCTGTATGATTTGGGGTGTACCAAGGATTGACACGGTTGGGATTAGTATCGTAGAAGTCGGCATCGAACAACACCTCGTAAGCTCCATCGCTGCGGCGGCGGTAAACTGGATCTTTGAGCCAATCCACCGCATAGCTGGGTTGCGACTCCGTTAAACCCAGATTCGCACTGCCGGAGTACCAATTGAGAACTCGTCCGTGAGTAGCGCCCAAACCGCCCCCAATTATTGGAATAGCATCGGTTTGTCGGGTGAAGCCAGCCCGACTTTCAGCATAGCTCGTTTCCCCAGAATGAGTTCCTAGAAATTCGACTACATCGGGGACACCGAGGAGATTGCCATCTTCATCTTTCGGGAACTGAAGTCCGGGTTGATTGCTAGTATCTTCTGGTGGCAGAAGGTTAGGAATATTTCGACCGTTGGGAGTAAACGACCCCAAACTCGGCTCGGCTGTAGTTTGGTAGTAATTATCGGCAAATGTAATGCCTTCCCAAGTTTGCACCTTTGGCTCGTAGAAGTTTCTAAACCCTCCAATCCCCACCAGCGAAAGACTCTCCTGATCGAAGTCGTGGGGGTCGATTGTCGTGACTTGAAAATCGCGGCCGAATTGATTTGTTCCGCCTGCATTGGGGAATGCTGTCAGCAAGCGCTGCACAATTTCACTATTAACAACTGTTCCGCGACTGAAGCCAATAAAGTGCATGGGAGAGTCGAACAAGTCACCCTGGTCTCGAATCAGTTTCCCTTCGCTGTCGTAAAAGCGCGGCTTCCCTTGAGAATCGAGTTCTCCAATGGTTCCGCCCAAAGCTTGGTCTAACTGCACTAGCGAGGCGTAGAAAGCATCTGCTGCACCTTCTGTAAAACCAGAATCAGGCACGCTTGATTCGTTGTTTTGAGCCCAATCAGGCAGAAGCACTAAAGATTTGTCGCTGTAATTGTCAGATATGTAAGTAGCTAATTGTTGGAGGTAATTCGTTGTGGTTTCTGGATTTTGACCTGCGGGGAAGTCTGGCATGACTACGCCATATTTATCGACAGGAACCCAGAAACCTGTGCCCTTATCGTAACGAAGAATCAAACCCCCACCCCCTGCATCCGTGATGTTGTTTGCGATGTCAAAAAAGTTAGGGGGAATTACTGCTTCGGCAACTATCGGAGGTGTAAAACCGTGAGTGAGAACAGTGACGCTTCTGAAGGGAGAAAGAGCGCTTTCTAGCTGTGTATTAAATTGCCCAAAATCAATATTTCGCTCTCCCTCAGTGTTTATTGCTTCGACAGCCCAATAATAGGTTTGACCTGCTGTGAGAGTCCGGTCTGGATCGAGGGTAAAATTGTTGTTATCTCCAAACCTGTCACCTCCATTCCAAACCCAGCCACCAGAAGGCTTCCAAGTTGCTGTGAGAATGCGGTTCGGATTAAAGTCATCAAACTCTTGCCACGGAGAACTCAAAAATTGTCTTTTTTCCTCTTGAGTTAAGCCGGAATTGGGCAGCGCTTCAGATAAATTGACAACTTGGTCCCAAGGCAACAGACCCTCACCTTCTGGGAAGGTGCTGACAAACAAATTAACTTCGCGTACATCAGAATCAGGAATGCTGAAATCCCAATCAAAAGTAGGAGTCAAGTCATTTGTATTCTCTCCAGGCCCTTTCAAATCCAGCCAATCCAGCGGTGTCGCCGCCAAACCGCGAGGGTTAGTCACAGAAACGGGAGCTTTCTTACTTCCCGGCGGCACGCCGTAAGTATATTGGTTGTTCGCATCGGTCAAAATCTGAAAATCAGCAGCAATACTAACCGCTGGATTAATATTGTCAATTGGAATCGCCGACAAGTCAGCAACCGTAGCATTTCGTGCCGTAGCGCTGTCAAACAACGGCAGCCCAACACCGCGACCTTTGGCATCTACTTGGAATTGACCGGGGTTGGTCAATGTTTTGACAAATTCCTCCACATCAAAAACATAAACTTTGCCGCCAGCACCGCTTAAATTTGGATAGGAAGCGTAAAGAAACTTGCTATCACTTGACAGCGCTAAGTCTGTAGCGAATCCATCTGGAATTGGTCTAGTTCCCGCCATTAATTGCGGATTTGTTAGCGGGTCTTTGATAATGCCGATGTTGCTGCCGGCCCGCGGGTCTCCATCTACGCTGGGTAGTTCTTGACCGAAGAATTTCGTGTCGGAATTGCGGCCGACCACAAAGGCATAACTGGCATCCGGCAGTACCGTTACCGCGACTCCCTCATTCACATCAAAGTAATCGCTCGCAAAACCCAGCCCTAAACTTGCATATCGGGTGGTAGCAGCAAAACTCACCGGGTCATTATTAGTAATGTCCAATACCCCAAATCCGTTGCTATCTTTGCCGCTGTTCGTAAAGGTCATGGCTAAGGGATTGACGGTGCTTGCTATTCCTTCTACTCCTTCATCGGCTGTGATACTTCCGATTAATTGATTCCACTTTTTGGGGTTCTGACTGGGGTCGCTGGGTCGGTCTTTGGGGTCGATATTAACAGCGTAAATTTTGCTGTTCGAGCCGTTTGGTGCAGTAACAAACAGCTTTTTGCCGTCGCTGCTAATAGCTATTTGTCGCAAACCGCTTGGGGCTGTACCGACTGGGATGGTTTGGGTAACTTGGTGATAGGTTGAGGAAAACGGGTTGATATCGAGAACGTAGATGGAGTTGCTGCCGATTTTTCCGTCTGCGATGTAAGCGTATTGGTCGCGGGGGTCTATGACTATGGATCGAGGTTCTGCACCGCTGGGCAAATTTATCGGGTTAATACCAGCGGTATTCGGCTGAGTGTCTACCTGTTGCCTGGTCATCGGATCGACTAAAGCAATGCGCCCAGAACGATCCATCGCTACATAAGCACGGCTACCGTCACTGGTGAGTGTTAGTTCTCGCGGTCGATCGAGTATATCATCCGTGCCTACAGAAACGCTGGCAATCGACAAGTCGCTGCTATTAGTAGCTGTGACGACTGATTCGGGATTTGCACCGTTAATAATTGCGATTTTATCTGTTGTCCACTGCGCGCCAAAGATGTATTCTGTATTGTTTTCTATTCGGTAAGGACTGCTATCGTATTTAACTTCTTTGGCTGGTTCTGAGGGATTTGGGCTAACTTTTTCGTTTTGCTTGCGGCTGATGACGATGCGGGATTCACCTAACGGTAAGGTGTTGGGAACTTGAACGGCGATTTCAAATTGATTGTTTTCCAATTTGCGACTTTTGTCTGTCAAAACTGTTCCTTCGTAAGCTTGTCTGCCTACGAAAAATTTAACGGTTAAGTCGCTGAATCTGCTGCCTAACGGGTCGCTCAAGTTATCTACTAATACATTAGTACCCGTGATGAAGAGAACGGGTTGATTGTTGGGAAAAGATTGATTGTTGCTGTCTGTAAACTTAAGTTCGGCACTTTGGATAATGGGAGGTGCTTTGGGATTAGAAGCTGTTGGTGCGACTTGGGATGCGCGTCTTTCGCCGATTAAAGCATCTTTGTCTGAGTAGTCGAGATCCCTTTCACCTATAAGTTCCCCAGTCAGAGCATCCAGTGCGCTATTTTTTGCGGGGGGGGTAAAATCTGTGTTGGGGAAGCTCTGACTCAAACTGAGGGAGTTGGAAAAGCTGGCGATGTCTTCAGCGCTATTGTTGTCAGCGGCCCGAAGTGGAGGGAGTGTTTGTTCTGAGATGTTGCTGGCGTAAGCTTGACTATTGAGTAAGTTTTTGGTATCAATCTCGAATTCTGGGGCGAGGAAATTCTGAAACGGATCTTGAGAGTTAAAAGGTGAATCTTTAACAAGTTTCATGTTTAATTTCCGTAGATGCGAGTGAGCTGTTTGCTTGTGATAGTTTCAAACTAACTAATTGATGCGCTTCACCCTTCATTCAAGAAGAATGTGTGGATTCGGACTTAATCAAGTTTTTAGTGCGTGATTTTTATTGAGCTGCCAAGCTTTTATTAAGAATAATGTTCCCGTATTTTCGGCAGCAAGTCAATCACGGAAATTACTGATATTTTCCGTCGGGTACTGGAAAACTGGCAGTGTCCGCAACAACTTAATAGCAGAGCATATGTGAAGGTTGCTGCGCTAGTTAGTTTGTTTGACTGATAAATTGTGATTGAATTGTTAAAATTTTACAGATTATTTATCAAAGTAATGTACGTTAGTCAGCCAAAATACTTAGATTGTTGTAGGCTCGCATTTCAAGCCTACTTAAATTTACTGACGGGAAATTACGGAACAACGGGAGCATCTCTGTTTGGCTTTTATAGTGCGAGATATTCAATAGTTCGCACTGTAAAAAAATGCTTTTTGCAAAAATGAAATGCTCCCGGTTGTTCCCTTCTTCATAATATATGAAAGAATTAGCTGACACGTAAACATCAGAACGTTCTTGAAAGTAAAGCTTGACAGCTTGGGAGCATCTCACCTTTGCAGCCCTCCGCTAGAAATTGGAGTTTTGAGGCAGGAGGCAGGAGGCAGGAGGCAGAAGGAAAGAGGAACAAGGAAAGAGGAACAAGGAAGGAGCCAGAAGAAGGAAGGAGCCAGAAGAAGTATTTTTACAAATACAAATATGAGATGCTCCCAACAGATTCTACGCTGTAATTCATGTGATCGCGCGTGATGTCGCTTTCAGCCATCGGCTCTCCGTCGCTGCTGGGATATTGAATTTCTAATTGTTCGGCTTGAGTTAAAATTGTCATTTTTCAATTTTCCTCAAAGTTATTAATTTAATGCCAGCATTCTGTAGGAGTTGGGAAAAGTTCGATATTCCTCAAAAAAATCAACAGCCGTAAGGTACGCAGGGAGCACGCTACATAATTATGTTATGCGTCCTGGACTTTAAGGCTGGTAAGATGGCGTACAGATACAGACTATTTAAATTCTAATTAATCCCTCTCTCTAAAATAATCATTTCCGAACCAACAACCGGACTTCTAGCTATTAACTTCCCTTCCATATTCGCAATTTCTAACTTGCTGAAATCGAGTGAGTTAGCCTCCTTCCACATCTTCGTTGCTAGTTGATTTTGCTCAACTACGCTGAGTTTGTACCAATCTTCAGCGACTTTTACTGTCAAAATGCTGCTGGCAAAATTAGCTTGAACAGACTCAACTAAGCCGCCTCCCAGTCGATTCTTAATGTCAGTAACTTGATTTTGAATCGCAGCAATCAGAGACTGTTCGGGCGTCAGCGGTGGCGGTGGGATAATTTCTACTGGTTGCGGTTTTTCCGGCGTCACTAAATCGGGCAACTTGCTTTTGAATTTAGCAGAGATTTGCCCAGACGGTACGATCGCCTCTGGCGATTTCGGAGTTCCCGATGCCATAAAATCACCAAAAGTTTGCGGCGACTGCTGCGCTGCTGGGAGAGGCACTTTTGCTACTTTCTCCGGCGGTTTTGGTGAGAAACTGTTGAGAGTTAAACCGACTGCAACGATTAGAATTGCTGCTATGGCAGCGTTTAAAATTGGATCGGACAGCTTCTGGTTCGTAGATGGTGGCAGTAGCGATCGCACTAGCCGCACAATACTTTGCCAAAGTATACCGACGTTCTGTAAAAAGCTCCCTTCCCTGCGTTGGGATACAGGCTTTTTATCAACTTTTACAGCAACTTTTGGTGCCACGCTGTTAACTTCCGCAGCAACAGCGGGAGGACTTACTGTTGCTGAGTCAGCAGCGGTAGGCGCGATCGGCTTTACTTGCTGCAAGGGGGGTTCGGCTGGTACTTTTTTGCCTTTTTTTCCCAAGTTCCCAATCGATGCCATCAAAGCTTTGATTGTCTGACTTTTGGGAACCGCGCTGCTGGCATTTTGAGTTTTGCTGCCAGTGGGGGCAGACTTTGCAGCCGAATCAACCTCCGGTGTCGGAGATTGAGAGGGTTCTGGAGTTGGTTGGTTTAGTTGTTCTTCTGACATTTTCTCTGCCTTGGGGCGTTGCAAATATATCTAAACGAGATAAATTTTAATTGAGCCATCTCAACCTTAATTTATCATTTAACTTAGTTGTAACCGAATCAAAATGAGCATCAAACGCCGTCACTTTCTACTTTTAGGCAGTCTCAGCAGCTTTGGTTTTGCCGGAGTCTGGAAAATGTTTCAGCTTCGGACTTCCTGGGGTACAGAGGCCAACGCTGCTGTGCCTTCTAACGTTGAGACAGAAAGGGCGATCGTCCCTTTGCCGGCCTCACCGCCTATTTTACGCTTTATTTCGGTAGCCGACACCGGTACCGGCGCTGAAGGTCAGTATGCTGTCGCTGAGGCGATGGCGCAATATCACCGGAAAAACCCTTTTAATGTTGCTGTTCTTGCCGGCGACAATATCTACAATAACGGCGAAATTGAAAAAATTAATGCTGTTTTCGAGCGGCCTTATCAGCCGTTATTGCAGCAAGGTGTAAAATTTTATGCTTGTCTGGGAAATCACGACATCCGCACTGCTAACGGCGATCCGCAAGTTAAATATGCGGGTTTTAATATGCAAGGTCGCTACTATACTTTTCGGCGAGATCCAGTACAGTTTTTTGCTTTAGATACCAATCACAATGCTGACTGGAACAATCAGCTTGTGTGGCTGGAAAAAGAGTTGAGTCAGAGCACCGCACCTTGGAAAGTTGTGTTCGGCCACCACCAGATTTATTCCTCTGGCGTCTACGGATTGAATCAACCTTTTATTAAGACTTTAACGCCTTTGTTTCAAAAGTACGGCGTGCAGCTTTATATCAACGGACACGAGCATAGTTACGAACGCACTCGATCGATTAACGGTACGACTTATTTAATTTGCGGTGCCGGCGGGGGCACTCGTCCGGTGGGGCGTTCTGAGTGGACGGAGTATTCTGCTAGCCGCCTGAGTTTTGCGACGTTTGATGTCTATGAAGACCGGATGTTTGTCAGTTCTATCGGTACTGACAAACGGGTTTTTGACAGAGGGGTGATTCAAGTGCGATCGGCTTAATTCAAATTATATTCAGGAGCAAACCAAATGAATAGGGGTTTTAGAGCCAATAAAACTGGTTTTGTTTTAGAAACAACTGTAGAAGGTACGTTGAGAGGCCACGGATATCTCGAAATATGTCCCCAGTTGCCGAAAAAGCGCAAGCGAGATTGGCTCTTAATCTCTACTGAAAATCCCAAGCGATATGCTAAACAGGTTTATATCGGGTCTAGCATTTATGAAACTGAAATAAATGTCGATTTTTATATTGTTGGTTGCGGTTTGTTTCCTCTGGGTCTAATTGTTGAGTGCAAGTGGCAAGAAGACAAAGGTTCAGTAGACGAGAAGTATCCTTACCTCAATTTAAATATTAAAAATTGTTATCGGGTGCCAACTATTGTTATAGTGGGCGGTGACGGTATGAGGCAAGGTTCGATCGACTGGTTTAAAAAACAAATTCCTGACAATCAAAATCTGTTGGCAGTTCACAAGCTCGAAGGTTTCATTACCTGGGCTAACAAATACCTGTAACAGGACTTACGGAACTTTGCCGCGTCGGGCGAAACTAGGTATTGCTCCTACAAAATATGCTTAGGATCGCGAATTAAATAATTTACACAAGTTTGTGGGGAGTAGGGGTTGGGAGCATCTCAGTTTTGTAAAAAGCATTTTTTTATTCTAGTGCGAGCGTCCCCGCTCGCGTATTGTACAATACGCGAGCGGGGACGCTCGCACTGTAAATGCAAAACTGAGATGCTGCCGTAGGGGTTGGCCAGAGAGCCCGCCCTTTCTGGACGGGCGGGACGCCCATCCCACAAGAACCATCACGCATTGTCAGTTATTTAATTCTCATTCCTTAATTAGAGACTTGGCTTAAATAAGATTTAAAATAAACGTATTAATAATTCTTTGATTTTACCGCGCTTAAAACTATTAGAATTAATTCCTCTAGATGCTGAGATTTCAATGAGCTTTGGCAGAGATTTATTTGGGAAAACTTGAGTGTCGCGGTAGATTTTTTCTATAAAATCGCAGTTGGAATTAGACAGCATAACTTTCACGCCCCGTTCTGCAAGTTCGGCAAAAATATCTCTCAGTTTAAGCTGTTCCGCTTCTTTGAAATTATCCCGGCTGTAAGTGGTGAAGTTACTGGTGGCACTGATTGGATAATAAGGCGGGTCAAAATAAACAAAGTCTTCGCTGCTGGTAGCAAAATCCAAAATTTCATCGAATTTTCTGACTTCAATTTGAGCGGGCGCGAGTAAAGATGAGACCGATCGCAGTAAATCTGCTTGACAAATGTTAGGATTTTTGTATCGACCTATGGGAACATTAAATTCACCTTTTGAGTTTTCTCTGTAGAGGCCGTTGTAACAAGTTTTATTTAGGTAAATCAGGCGTGCTGCTTTTTCTATATCTGTTGTGTAGGAGCGCGATCGCACCGAGTAATAATAATCTTTATTGTTCTTGCTGTGTTCTGACTGGTGATCGAACAAAAGCTCAATTAGCTCCTCAACTTTATCCCTGACACAGCGATAAGCATTAATCAACTCAGGATTAATATCTGTTAAAACAGCTTGCAAACCAGGGTGCTGCTGTGCTAAGTAAAAAAATACAGCTCCGCCGCCCAAAAAAGGCTCGTAGTAAGTGGTGAACTTTTCAGGAAAATAAGGTTGATATTGTCCAATCAACCGAGTTTTGCCTCCTGCCCATTTCAGAAAGGGACGTGGCAAGACGAAAGAAGGTGCGGCAGCAGACATTTATCTAGAAATAACGGCCCTCTAATATTTATCACAACTAGAACTCAATAGAAATACTTCTGAAGTTCTTACCGGAGGTCGCGTGGCATTAAGTGGCATTAAACAGAGAGTGCTGGAGCCATCGGCGAAAAGTTTTCGTTAGAATTATATATGTCAGCTAAGCCTAGGCAAAAATGCCCGATCGCCCGATCGGCAGATTTAGCTCCGGCTGTGCCAAAATTGTCTAACTCGCTCACAAGTGTTACCAGCCAAAGATTGTGCTGTAACACTTTACCCCACCAAGCTCATGCAAGATTTTATTAATAACGTCTCTCGCTACCCCCGCTTTTTCATTACGATATGCCTGGGAATTTTCTTTTTCCTGTTCGAGCGACTCAAACCCCTGCTCGATCGACCGGCAACTGCGATCGCCCTGATTAGTTCGATTGTAGCGACTTTTGTCTTTCTAACTTTTACACTGCGGGCTATGTTAGGCCTGAGTTCGGTTTAAAGCCTGCGCTTGAACGCAAACATCAACGGCAAATTCAGTTAAAACACTAACTCCCAAAGTAACTGCCAACTCTTGCAGGCGATCGCACACTTGACAATAGTCGCTGCGATACATTGGAAGAGGAAAAAAATTGCGCTAGTTACGCCCGCGCTGCTCAACCAAGCCGCAGGCAAACATTACCGAAGTGCAGGACAAGCGTTTGGGGCTATCAACATTCACTGGGGAAATACTGCACCTCTGTTTCCCCGGTGTCCCACTTAATCATTAGGAAGCGGCACACCCCGCCCCGCTTTCCTCTCCCGTTAACCTGACGGTATCACGAGAGTTTCCAGCGGACAAGACAGATGAAGTTTGAACATATCTATCAATTTTTTCAAGACCCCCCTCCTGTTTATCTAAACAAGGAATTAGCTGTGTGTTACATTCTTTCCGTGTTATTGCGCGGAGATTCCTACGGTACAGAACTAATTGGCCAACTAGAGAGGGAATTCCCCATCTACCGACTTTCTGATACCGTTCTCTACAGCGCTCTGAAATTCCTCGAAGATGAAGCCGTAATCACCGGTTACTGGAAAAAAGTAGAAGGACGCGGCCGCCCCCGCCGGATGTATCAAATCCTCCCTGAGTGGCGGCACCAAGCTCAAGACCTCGCTCGTCTCTGGCATGAGTACATTGGTCAGGGAAACGGCGCGTCCGAGCGTCGTTCCCGCGCCTTAGAAACTGGTCAGACGGGTTAGCCGAGTTGGAATCGGATGCCTAAACCCTGGAGATGCTGGCGCTACTTGCAAAGCGATTTGCCTGATTGCCTTCGCTTTGCTCGATCGCCCGCCGCACACCGATTAAAGCAGCTACACAACGTCAGGACTTACGCACGGTCACTTGAGAATTAGGGATGATGGGGAGATAGGGGAATTGGGTGATGGAGAGCAAAACGCCTTGCAGAAGAAGCTTTCTGCGAATTTTGATAACAAAGTGTCTGCGTAAGTCCTCGATCGCTTTCGTATGTAAAGTTCTGTAAAGTAATAGTAGATCATTTAAATTACACAAACTTCTACCGATGGATACTGCTGTTCTTCCTTCTACCTTTGTGCTAACGCTACTGCTGGCTGTTGGCTTGTTTTTCTTCATCAAGGCTTCAGTCAAAGATCGAATCGAACAAGTCAAGCTGGCTTCCGAGAGCGCCCAAGAGTCACTGTTAACCGAGCTACAACAGTATTTTGCCCAGAGAGCTTACCGAGTTGCAGCCGTCGATGCCCCCAACTATAAAGTCACGTTTGAGGGTTTTGTGCGGCCGAGTTGGTTTCTAGCTATTTTTCTAACTCTGCTGAGTGCAGGCGGCGCTCTGTGCTTGGGACTGGTTTTGGGAATGCTAGTTCCTCAGCAGGGTCAAATTTTCCTAGCTTTGGTACTGCTGTCCCCGCTGGCGGGGGTATTTTACTGGAAAAAAGCTGGACGCTCTGAGCAAGTCTCGCTCAAACTCGAATCAGTTGCTGAGTCGGGAAGCCCAACCAAGAGCTTTGTTACTGTCAGAGCTCACCGCGATGAACTAGCAGCCATGCAAAAAGCTTTAGATTTGAAACCGATCGATTAAAAGTTTGACGCGGAACGTTTTTTGATATGCTAGATGCCGTAGTTAGACTTCTAGCTGACAAACCGATAACTCAAGAGCGGCTCTCTCGTTGATAAACCCGTGGCTGTTTTTTTGATCCACTTGTTCGATCGACAAATTGATCGACAAAACAGTCAAAAAAAAACCATTATCGTGAAAGTGCCAATTGTGGCGATCGCCCTTGGGGTGCGATCGAGCCTGTTGCGATGGCTCCTTATACCCTAATTTCTAAGGACTTTTCGCATAAATTTCAGTTGGCACTCTCCAGACAATGAGAAATCTCGCGCTTTTGTTAAAAGAGTTAGAAAAACATTGCTGTCACTGTTTTGAGCTAAACCTTTTGAGCTATGCGCGGCTGGCTGACACCACAGGAATTTTTTCTGTGGTAGCTTCCAACATCACCTTTAAGCTGGGAAACAAGAAATGGTTCTCTTCTACGTATTGGGCTCCAAATAAACCTTTTTCAGCCCAGAAGTATCTGTCAGTGGTATGCTCGTTACGCTTGACTAACAGCAAAGCTGGGGGAGCAATGCCTTCTGCATGGATGAACTTGCGAGCCGCTGTTACGGGTTTATCTTCGCCGCTCTCGATGCTATATTGAGGCACACACTCTAAAATTCTGCGTCCTTCTTGTCGGCGGCGACTCTTGCGTTTGCGTCTCCTGGCCAATTTCTTTACCTCCTCTGTGAGCAGACAGTATGAGCAGACAGGTTGTAATGATAGCTACCAAATCCGAGGCCAGTATATCCGTTCTAGCTCTAAAAATCAACTGTTTTTAATATATCGACATAATCTTAACATTCGTGCCGATCGACAAAAGTGTAGCGGTTGTGGTATGGTCGGCCGCAAGTTCCGCCAAAAGCCAAGCTTGGGGATCGGTGGAAGCTGCGCCGACGGCGATGCGGGGCAATTTGGGTTCATGAAAGCCCCATGCCTTCAACATAGCTGTCTTCTATCAAAGGGAAGAAACCTGAAATCTAGAAGTCTCTCATCAGTAATCGGTGGCCGATCATTTGTAATTTACTTAGAATTCCGTTAGATATCTTAATGATGTGGCGCTCATGTTAATGCCAGCCAGTTCAGAATTTGTCAAACTTTGCCGCTCGCAGGTAGCCATCGCCGTTAGTTTGGGAGCGAAATTCAGCGCGGTATACCTGACACAAGAGCTCGTAGAAGGCAGCGAAGCAAAGTTGGTGCCGATCGCGGTTTACCCAGAAACCTCAGCCGAATCGGAAGAAAATCAGGGGTTGAGGTTGCAATCTTCCGAAAGCTCGACAGTGAAACCGGTACCGCGACTGCTGGCGCCGCCTGTTGGGCCTGGGGAAGAATCAACGGTAGGGGCGATCGCACCCGATCGACTTCCGGGTAAGGAGCGCAGTTCCCATCAGTGCCAAGGCCCGGAGAATTTGTGGCAGCAGCGGATGCAAATTGTGACGCCTCTGATACACGAGGGAGCTGTAATGGGACTCCTAGTCAGCGGTCGGCAAGACAGGCCTTGGAACGAGCGAGAGGAGGCTCAGATACAACAAATTGCTCGCACCTTAGCCTTAGCCTGCATTTTAGACCAGCGATCGCAGTGGATGCAGCAGGAATTGGGTACGAGTCGGCAAATCCAGGCTCAGGTTTACGACACGATGCACAATTTGCTGCATCAGTTCAAAAGTCCGCTGACAGCGTTGCGAACTTTTGGCAAGCTGTTAGCGCGGCGGCTGGTACCGGAAGACAAAAACCGCAATGTGGCTTTTAGTATTGTGCGAGAGAGCGATCGGCTGCAAGAGTTGCTGGGCCAGTTCGATCGAACTGTTGACACCGGCGAAGCACATCTAAAACTGCGATCGGGCACTTCAGAAAAAGCAATGTCCAATGTCGAATCAATCCGGCATTCTCCTCTGTCGCTGTCACCTGCGGCCAATTTGCAGGAATCCTGTTGTTTTGTGGCAGAAGTCTTAAAACCGCTGTTAATTTCCGCCGAGGCGATCGCATCTGAAAGGAATCTGAAATTGGTAGCCGACATCGAGGCGGATTTGCCACCAGTCTCAGCGAACGATCGAGCTTTGCGCGAAGTTTTGAGCAATTTAATTGACAATGCTTTGAAATATACCCCTGCCGGCCGCCAAATTTATATTAAAGTCAGGTACAAAGCAGCGGATGGCGATCGGGCAGGATACAGCCAATTGCCAGCCATAGCAGTTGCCGTCAGCGACACAGGTTCCGGCATTCCCCCCCAGGATTTAGACCATTTATTTGAGCGGCACTACCGGGGAGAAAAAGCGCAGACAGAAATTCCCGGCACAGGATTGGGTTTGGCGATCGCCCGCGATTTAGTCCGCCAAATGCAAGGAGAAATAGAAGTATTTTCCCCCGTCAATCCTGAATGGCTGCCATCGGCGGAAACTCATTTCTATCCAACCGATCGCGGCACTACCTTTGTGGTTTGGCTACCCGTGAATAAGTAACGAACTCTATTGCTTAGAGACATTTTTTATGAAGCCTCTACCTTTATTTGATAAAAATTCCAAGTTTTCAAATTCTTTAAAAGTTTTCAAAAAGAACTTTTTGGGTGTACCGTTTTTAGCTGCTTTTAACATTCTGACTGTTCTGATTTTGGGCGCGCTGAGCGTATACGCCAAACTCTACAACCAGGGAGACGGAGTTGAACGCCTGTTTAGCGATCCTTTTAATTTCTGGTTCCCTTACGAAGGCATTCTCACCGGAGTTTCCGAAGTCCTCTGGTGCATCCCCGTCGCAATTTGTGCATTTACTTTCGGAGTGTTGCGCCAAAAAGAGCCGCGGAGTCGATCGGCGATCTTCTTATTTTTTAGTGCTTTACTACTCGGAGTCTTTTTCCTGGATGACAGGTTTCGGATGACTTTGATTCTTTCTCGATTGGGAATATCTAGCAAATTAATTAATTTATGTTATGGTAGTGCTGTTTTCCTTTACGGAGTTAAGTTTTGGCGATACATCAAAACCACTCCTTACCTGCCATTAGTCGCAGCATTCCTCTTGTTTGCTATCTCGCGCTTTGAGGATCGTTTGGAGTCTCAAAGTCTAGGAGTACACGCGATGTTAGAAGATGGCACTAAATTATTAGCCCTTCTGAATTTAACACTGTATTTTTGGCACGTATGTCATCAAGAAATAGGGCGACATTTGCATCTGAGGGAAGAACCTTGAGCAGATGATATTACAAAAAAAGCCGTTGCTCAATTAGGGTATCACTAAGCAACGCCGGCGATCGCATAAAAGCCAAATAATTTCTTTGATTTTGATATCGAATTGAAAGAGCGGCAGATTTTAGATAGTGAATTAAAAATCGAAGGGAATGTCTTAGCAACAAGTTGCCTGAGTGAGAATAACAAATATTTTTTGGTTTCACACGAGCTAAATAATGTCTTAACCTTGTATTTTCGCCCTCAACTCTTGTGATACAGCATATTCCATGTAGATGTAGATCGGGATAAACCGGGTTTCGAGCAACAGAATCAGTAATGATGCGAGAACTCTAAAGAAACCCGGTTTCTAGGGTGCACTTCATAAACCTGGAATACGCTGTATATGGAATATGCTGTATTTTTACGACACAGTTGGTAACGTCTGCGAACAGATTGTTAAAAAATATATTGAAAACCAATACAATTACAGCGTATCCCAGCTTTATGAAGTGCAGCTTTAGGCGCGGCAATGGCATTCCCCTACGGGGATGGAGCCATCACGGGGTTACTTCATAAACCTGTAATCTGCTCTAAGTTAGAAGAATGTGGCTAAAGCGGCAGCGCCTATCCCGACCCCAGAAGGGGGGGGACTTGCTGCGGGGAAAAATTCTGTCATAATTCCGATTAATGAGCAATTACCAATTAGGAATTACCCTATTCTCATGGAACTGAAAAACGGTATACGATCAATTCAGCCGGATGAGTTTTCTAGGCAGTCGCTACGGCGGCGCTCTTAGTGCATCTACAGATAGTCGGCAGCTCAATAATAAACTGCGTGCCCTGCTGTGGCTGAGAAATACACTCCAATTGACCACAGTGCTTTTCTATTAGAATTTTTCGGCTGATTGACAATCCCATGCCTGTACCTTTTCCTATGGGTTTAGTAGTAAAAAAGGGAGTGAAAAGTTTAGCACGAACTGTTTCTGTCATGCCCAAACCATTATCAGCAATTGTTATCAGGATGCGGGAATCCGAGCTAATGTTGTCATGCGAATTGCCTGGTACCATTTCAGTCCGAATCAAAATTTGGGGGTGAAAAACTGCACCATCTTCTCTTTCTCTACTTAGCCGCTCTTCTAAAGCATCTATAGCATTCGCTAAAAGGTTCATAAACACCTGATTGAGCTGACCGGCATAACAGTTCACCAGCGGCAATGCACCATAGTCTTTGATCACATTAATAGCAGGGCGATCGGACTTAGCCTTTAGTCGGTGTTGTAAGATCATCAAAGTGCTATTAATGCCTTCGTGGATATCTACTGATTTAATTTCAGTTTCATCCAACCGAGAAAAATTGCGTAAAGAGTGAACAATATTGCGAATGCGTTCGATCCCTAACTGCATGGAAGAAAGCAATTTTGGTAAATCATCTATGATAAATGGCAACTCTCCATCTTCTATTTCATGGATAATTTCTGCTTCGGGTTGCGGGTAATACCTTTGGTAAAGATTCACCATATTAATGAGTTCTTTAATATAGTCGTTGGCGTGGGACAGATTGCCGTAAATAAAGTTAACCGGATTGTTGATTTCATGAGCGACACCTGCAACTAATTGACCGAGACTAGACATTTTTTCACTTTGAACTAGCTGGAGTTGTGTTTCTTGGAGTTCTTGGACAAAATGATCTAAGGCAACAGATTTTTGGTGCTCTTTTTCTTCACTGAGACGGAGTGCTTTCTCTACTTGTTCGCGTCGCTCTATTTCAGCCTGCAAACTCTGACTCAGAGAAAAACTTCTCAAAGCTGTTAGAATCGTAGTGTATAGCTTTGATGTCGTTAATTCAGTTTTAGTTTTATAGTCATTAATATCGTAATTGATAATAATGCTTTTTTCAGGTACTTGTCCGGGTTGACCCGTGCGTAAAATAATTCGCACTAAATGATTGCCTAAAACTTCTCGGACATATTTAACAAAGTTTAAGCCAGCATCATCTGTTTCCATAATTACATCAAGTAAGATGATGGCAACATCAGGATTTTCTTGGATTAGCTGTTTAGCTTCACGAGCGGAGTAAGCATTAATGAAGGTTAAAGATTTATTTTCAAAGACAAACTTCCTTAGTGAAATTTCGGTAGCGGTGTGAACTTGAGCCTCATCATCTACAACTAAAATTTTCCAGCTTTCACTCAGTTTTTCTTCGGTGGTTTCATCGGCAAACAATATCTCGTCATCCGAGTCGATTACTTCGGCAAAGTATACTGTTTCTGGAGATGGTGGAGTTAAGAAATCGTCAAAATCACTTTTCATTGCTGTACACCTTTATTTTTTACTAATGTGTCGGTTTGAAGTTAGAAAACCTGTTAAGCAAAAGGCAGAAGGGAGAAGAGTTAGACAGCAACCTTTTCAGTCATCCTTATTTTACTTTTAATGAGGTGGACTTACTTAGTTATCTTGGCCAGGAAATCGGAATTGTAACTCTACATTGGGGAATCAATTTGCATCGGTAATTTAATAATAAACTTGGTTCCTCTTCCCACCTCACTTAGACATTCAATTTCACCTTTTAGTTTTTGGGTGACTAAATTGTAGACAATATGTAACCCTAACCCACTGCCACCTTGACCACGCTTAGTGGTAAAGAATGGCTCAAAAATTTTACTTAAGTTTTCTGGGGGAATACCTTTACCTTCATCGGCGTATTCAAACCTTAGCCGATTACCTTCTTGCTCCCAATCAAAGATTAGTTCCCCAGAAATCCCTGGTTCGTAGGCATGAATCAGAGAATTGATTAGCAAGTTGGTCACAACTTGGGACAAGGCTCCTGGATAAGAATCTATAGCAATTTTGCTATCTCCCTTAATTTTAAGCGAATGTTGGCTATTTTTCAACTTTGGTTTTAATTGTAATAAAATTTCATCAAGATAAGGTCTGATCTGGAAAGTACGTCGTTCTTCGCTAGAGCGATCGACTGCTACTTGCTTAAAGCTTTGAATCAAGGCTGCCGCGCGCTCTAGGTTAATTAGCAGGGCCTTACTGCTTTGACTAGCAATATCGACAAATTCTTCTAAATCCGATCGCTTCATTTTGCCACTTTTATAAAGAGATGCAAATTCTGTGGTATTTTCTGCCAAAGCTGAAGCAACAGTGACACCCACTCCGATGGGTGTATTAATTTCATGGGCAACACCAGCAACTAATCCTCCCAGAGATGCCATTTTTTCAGATTCGACTAGCTGAGTTTGGGTGGCTTTTAAAGCCTCTAGGGTGTTCGATAATTGTTGAGTCCGATCGCTCACTAATTGCTCTAAGTTTTGATTAAACTCCTGTAAATTTTTGTAAAGTTGAGCATTCTCAATGGAAATAGCAATTTGGGCAGATAACAGTTTTAACAATTCTAGGCGATCGGTAGTAAAAGCCCCTTCAGTCAGGTTATTTTCCAAATAAAGAATGCCTGTCAGCT
>NZ_JAUBOV010000029.1:0-81241 GCF_036700405.1 Microcoleus sp. T3_D1 | reverse complement strand
AGAACTCCTGGCCTATATAGTTTTTTTTCTGTAATTTGTCAAGTACAATTTATACCAAATTAGATGCGATTACCCTGATGCACTGGGAAGTCTGGGAACTTCTTACGCTGGATTAGAAGATTATGAGAAAGCAATTGAGTGCCAGAAGAAATATTTAGCCATTATGCAAGAAATAGAAGATTGTCTGGGTGAGGGAGATGCTTTGGGGAATTTAGGAACTACACTAGCCAAGCTTAACCGAAATTCAGAAGCTTTAGAATATTGGCAGGCAGCCTTAGCGATTTATAAAAAAATTGGTTCTCGTTCCAGTGAGGCTTTAATCCTCAAGAACTTAGCCGCTCTCTATCAAATATTGGGTGATACTAAACTGGCGTATGAGTGTTGTGTTCAAGCTCTAGCAATAGCCACCGAGTTAGACATCCCGCTAGCGAATGAGTGCCAGGAGTTGAAAAAGATATTAGAGCTGATTTATAAAGTAAATCATAAATACCCAAATGTCTTACATGAGATGCAGCAAGGAACAGCAAACTAGAGTGATTGAGAAACTGAGTAATGGCTTCTTAGTTGAGGAATCATTGAGTCATAATAAAAAGCGCCTTTTAGGTCAGTACAATTTAAAGTAGTGCTGGATGTGCATAGAATTATTATACCAATAAGAATTATTCGCAATAAGGTTTACCAAATCTGCTCGAAAGTAGCAATAAATAGGAAACAACAGGAATAAATAGGAAATACTAGGAAAAAACAGGTAAAAAATGCACAAAATTACCTACTTTTTTAACCCACTTTTTTCGGCTTCGCATCGGTACAAGCAGTCGGTTGGCCGGAGTGTGTAGGCAAATGTGTGACAAACGGGTGACAAGACTCAATGGAAAATTTTCCATTGGGCCTTGCGCGATCGCCCCCAGTTCCCCAACCCCCTCGACTCAACTAAACCATTTCCAACTCCCTCGGTTTCGATTCAGGCGCAGGCGCGAAAGTAGTTCGGGACTGGGACAAAGCTTTTTCCCGTTCTACAATCATCTCTTGGAAACGAGCCGCTGCTTGCTCTGTCATGGGAATTTGAACGTCCCCGGTGTGAACGTTAGCTTTAAACACGGTGCGCTTGGACTCGTTTCTGACAAAGCAATCCCCGTTAGGCTGTACGTAAGCTGTCCATTGGTTGTCGCCAAACTTAAAGTGCTGAGTGCTATCGGAAGGAAGGTGCGATCGCCGTTGTTTGTAGGTTTCCGACACGACGCTAAAGAGCGTGTCTTGCAGAGAAAGCCGCCAGTTGTCAGCTTTAGCGTTAGTGGTGTCGCCCTTTCCGTTATTAACTGCCGTTTCTGGGTTTGAAGCAGATTCTTGTTGGAATTTTGGCGGTTGGTACGTGCTACTGTTTTGAGCGATTCCGTTTGGGCGGATCGCTGAGCGAATCGCGTTTCCCGCAGGCTTCGCCAAATCAGAAGTCTGAGATACTTCAGGTGAATCGATCGATGGCAATTGAATTTCAGGCAACCGAATCGATTCGCGATCGACTTTCAGCATAATTGACCTGCCGCCTTTGTCGGGGGAAAGCGTCGCCTCAAAAGTGGTTCCAGGGGGAAATTTAGGACTTTCAGGGGAAAATGTGCCCAAGTTTTTCCCGTCCAACTGGATAATGGGAGTGCCTTGAAATCGGTAATATTTCTCGTGAGTGGGAGGTAAGTCTATCGTTCCCACTTGCAGAGTTACTTTCCGATCCTTCCATTTTGACTTGGAGAAATCTTCCTCTGAGTAATCGTTATCGGGATGTTTGACATTGACTACTTCTATTTGATTTACCCGATAATTTGACAAAGCATCGGAGATTTCATCCATGAATAATTTGTACACAAGTGCGCCTCTACCTGCTTTATCTTGAGACTCAATCCACCGACAATCGACGGGAGGGACGATGAGGAGTCTGGTTTCATTACCGGAGTAGTTGGTTACTTTCAAAGAGTCGGTGTCGATATGGTCGTTGGAATTATCTCCATATTTGGCATCTAATTTCGCCACCATGCTTTGAGGTAAGTTTTTGAAGGCGAATTCAACTAGCGGCAATTCGGGATGAGCAGTAGCTTCATATTCAATCCCTTTGCTATCGAGTGCGTCTTTCCATTGGTTAGGAAGGTCAATGGTTCTGCCGTCTTTAGTTTTCACTTTCTGGAAAGGAACTTGCA
Source organism: Microcoleus sp. T3_D1 (assembly GCF_036700405.1). NCBI lineage: Bacteria > Bacillati > Cyanobacteriota > Cyanophyceae > Oscillatoriales > Microcoleaceae > Microcoleus > Microcoleus sp. T3_D1. The sequence goes on along the minus strand of NZ_JAUBOV010000029.1, from coordinate 79,058 downwards.
GGACGTAGGCATCTCGCGGTAAGGCTTCGTGGAGCAATTCGTAGTCTTCTTGGAGGGAAAAGGTAATTTCCAAATCCTCTGCTATCTTTTGGCAAATTGTCCGGTGTTTGCTCAAATTATCGGAAGTGTGGGTAGCTTGGAATAACGCATGAGCAGCCCTGGTTTTTCTTTCAGGAGTATCCCAAATTTCGTCAATCTCGGCTCGATAACTGTCATAAAGTTTGCCCATTTCCTCTTTTCGAGCTTTGATATCGCTGCCAGTGCGATCGTAGATAATACTTTTGTCCTCTTGAAAGCGCTGCACCAGGTCTTTCGCCCATTGCAATTCGTTTTCTTCCCAAGGCAGGTCATTTTCTTTGCTGTGTCGGTACTCGATTCCTCTCTCTACTAAGGCATTTTTGTAGTCATAGGAAACGTGCAATTCCTTCCCTTCTTTTTCATACTCAATGCCTGCTGCATTCAGTTGCTGGCGATTGTCTTTTGACACGATTAAATGAGCCGGAATAGGGGGAAGAATGTGCTGAAATTCATCTCGGTTGCGGTGGATGAGTCGCGTTTGTTCCCAATAAGGGTTAACGGCTTCTTTGGCTAGGACGTAAACAGCATTGGGAAAATCGGCGGGCATGGGAAATTGTTTGTACAGTCGGTCGTCTCCTTTGTACTGGAAAAAGTAAGTGCAGCTTTTGTGTTTCTCGCACCATTCATCTACTTTTTCTAGTAAAGTGTCGGGATTTAAACCTGTTTTCTCTTTCACTTCTTTGGCATCTTTACCCCGCAGCGAGTTTTTCTGGTAGTCAACTTCGTACTGTTCCATGATGCTGAGAGCGGCGATAAATCGCTTTTGCTGCTTGAGAAATAGCTTTTCATCTTCGCCGGGGTTGGGGAGTGCTGCTGCTACTTTACCAATGGCTAAAGCGACGATTCCGACTTCATTTTGAGAGCTGGCAACTCCAATTTGTTCTAGGGTGGTAAATTTGCGCTGACCTGCTTTAACTTTACCTTGTCTGACTTCAGAATCGTCTTCTCGATACCGAACTTTCGTATAGGGAATTTTCTCCGCTTGTACCACTTCCCCGAAGTCAAATAACCCGTCTTGTGCTGGTAAGATTTGTTGGGCAATTTGAGGGATTTTTCGAGATTCGATGCCAAACGGTTCGTCACCGTCAAAGTCTCCTTGATGGAACTTTTCTAAGTCTTTGGGCTTGAACCAAATTACCCCTTTGATTTTCGACATGACAGCACGGGTTTCTTCTGGAATATTTTCCAGGTTTTTTGCGTGTACATTTTGATATATCCTCAGACCATCTTTGTTGAGAATTGGGAATCGACCTTGAACGCATTCTCCTTCTTCTAAATGGTTAGCGCAAACCGTGCCTTTGGGTAAATCTTCGCAGGGTAGAGCCATTGCAGAAGTCATTGATAAAGCTCCCCTGGTTGCCAGATTTCGCCATTTGGATGCCAGCCACCTTTCTGCCATATTGGTGAATTCTGGACTGCCTATCATCAGTCCGAATTTATCGGCTTTGAGCATCTGGATGTCCTGTCTTTCCCGCTTTTTATCCTCGGTACCTTCCTCGCTGTCACCGTTAATTTCGTCGTCACTTGTAGTTGATAATTTTTCCTGCTGTTCTTTAAGTTTTCTTTCGTTCAAACGGGCTAAAAATGCTTCACGCTTGTCATAATCTTCAATCATCGCTTGGCGCAATTTCATGGGGTCGCGTTGCAGTGCTGCCAGTCTTTGGGCTTCGGCTTTAGTTGTTGGTACTAAGTCTTGCCTTTGGACTTCTTCGTCGAACCAAACTCCAGTAGACTGCCAGCTTGTTTGAGTAATGCCAATTTGACTGTTTTTGCGGTTTCCCAGGATGGCTTTAGGTAATTCGTAATCGCCACAAGGAATGAGTTCTTTGAGTTGTTTTTTATTGATGCCTTTGATGCTGGAACGGTCTAAAATAAGTTGAGGTTTGTTCCCTTCAGAGTCGGCTAATGAGTCGAGTAAATTGTCATCGGGACGGAGGGTTCCTTTAGCTAGAAAACTGACTTGGGGTGTGGATTCTGTATTTTCTGTATTCCAACTGCTCAGCCAAGCGAAACGAAATTGACTGGCTCGGTTTTTCTCGCCGCCGATGCTTTTGAGTAATTCGGAACTGATGGCACCGTGACAGTCTCCGGTTCGATATTTAGCATATTGCGGGTCGGTAAAATCAACAATTTTTACTCGCAGGTTGTCGCATTCTGATACGCCGGACATACAAGTGCTGACTAGAAGGGAACCGTAGCGACAGGCGGTGTCTTTTTCGGTTACGAATAAGTCTCCTATCTTTTTGGCTAGGGTTTCGTCACCAAAATAATAGCTGTTTCCAGATTGAAATATCATGCGTCGCTTGATGCCGTCTTCTGGGTCATGGATGCTGGCGCGTAATTGGCTAGGATCTGGATTGGATTTGTCAAGTTTGACAATCATTAATGTCTTCAGTTCCTCTGGTTCAAATATTGCTTGCAAAATCGAGTGCCGCAGGATTTCTGGGTTGTTGAAGAATTTTCCTACATTTCGACCTTTGGCATCAGTGTAAGCGGCATCAAAAACGGGAATCTTGAGTCCTTGTTCGGTAACAACTGTGGCGACCATGAGTTGATTTCTCCCTAGAATCGAGGTGTTATAATAGGAATTGTTGAAACAGTTGGTAAGGCAGGTAAGAAAAGTCTATCTAAGCCTTAACAGGTTGAAACTCGGTCAAGTGTTGACCGTTGGAAGTGTTTTTGAGGTGATTGAAATGGAACTAAAGGTTGATACAATTGTTAATCCGGCTCTGTTTGAAGATGAAGATACTGAGCTGGTGGAATTGGCGATCGCTCCTGAAGATGAGGATAAATACCCATTCGTGCGTCCCAGCAGTGCTCCTGCGGATTTGATGGACAGACCGGGGAGGGTTATTGAAGAATGGGAGAATATGGACTTCGACGAGCGAATTCAGGCTGACCCTACATATATCGATAGGGTCTAGTTTATTTGACGGGCGGCGGTAGCCGTCCTTTTAGGCTAATAAGCATTTTAGCTAAACCTTCAATATTAAATTATTTTGTAAAGGGTAAATCCTACTTTTGTCTGTAAAGCAATAACGACTCAACCAGGCGCGTTTTTTATTCGGTTTTAGCAGGCTGGTCTGTTGCTAGTGCGGTGATGGAAGCAGGCGTGTCACGGCTCAGACATCTAAATAGAGGGAAGTATCTCTCTCTAACTTCGTTCACCACGTTCATCTGTCACAGCCATGACTAATAAGTAGGAAGTCCATGATGCAAGATAGCTGGGAGCCAGATTCAAATGGGCGGTCAGAACACATTACAAACGAGCAACAGAAGGAGTTGCTCGCCTCAGCGAAGAAAGCTGCGGCTGCGGGACATCTTGGAAGAATGCTTGAAGCTCTGCACCGGAGTTTCGTCCTCGATGGTCTTACTAACCGAATCGCCTCAAAATGGCGATCGCTCTCACGCGACGAGGTGGAACTTATCATAGCTGAAGCTGTTGACATCCTCTATGAAGCAATCCGCAAGGGCAAAAAGGTTTCAAACCTGGTTGCCTACTTGTGGAAGACCTCTGACCACAAAGCTTGCGACTATTACCGCACACAGCAGCAAAACCGTAAAACCCTTACTTCTGATGAGTTAGAACAAATCCCAGACCCGTCAACCAAAATTGAAGACGAGCTTGACAGTTGTACTCAAGAGTTGGACTGGGAGGAGAAGCGATCGCAAGTTATTGCTATAGTCCGCTCTCTGCTACCAAGGTTGGGTCAACACAATGTCCAGAATGTGATGAGCTGCATACTTGATGCACTCGCAGCAGATTGCATGGATATATCGAACGCTGAGATTGCTGAAGCACTTGGGCTGACCTTAGATGTAGTCCGACAGTCAAAAAAAAGAGGATTTGACCGATTGGACAGAATTGTTCGTGAGGAGGGATTAGCTGCCCAGGTGCGCGATGTTGACCATTTGAAGCGTGATTATGAAGAACAGAGCGAATACGAGCAAAAGTTGGTTTAGCCCTACAAGAGAGATGACAAAAAATGGTACTAAAAACAGACATTAGCCAAGATGTCCGACAGTTGATAGAGGCGGTCATTGAAGAAGCCAGCCGCATCTCGGCAGACGTAGCCGAAGAAGTAGAAGAGATTTTGCAACAGGGTAAGGACAATCCTCTCCCACCAAACGAGGCATTTCAGCTTTTAACGAAAGTTATCACTGTCTTAAAGCGTAGTGCCAGCCAGAGGGGAGACGAAGCTGCCAGCAAGTCCTTGTCAGGTGACATTAATCAAATCGTTGAACAGATTATTCAGATCCGCGAACAAGTAATGCTAGATACTACTGAGCCAACCACCCAAACTAAGAGACTCGAACTTGTTGCCTCCAACGGTATCGAACCTGCGCCAGTACGCCCGACACCTTGTTTCCAAGCCAGGTCAGTGCCAATGTGTTCAGGTTTTGTCAAGACTACTGACATTAAGCTTTGGAACGAGAACGACCGACTTGATATCCACTTAGGGCAGTTCCGTCAGAAAAACAGTCGTGACCCAAACCCAGAAGAACTCCTGGACATCATGCTGAGTAAGATGGAACTTCCTGGTATTGCCGATGATGAAAAGAGCGATCAATTTGAAATTGTCGAACTTGCAAGGAGTATAGCTATCAATGGGGTTCGCAAGCCGCCTATTTTAGATATAAACGGCACTTTGTTGGACGGAAACCGTAGGGTTGCAGCCTGCTACTACATTCTGAACAGCAACGAGTTCGACTCGGAACAGAAGCGACGGGTAGAGTACATCCAAGTTTGGCAACTCACCGAACACGCCACAGATGATGACCGGAACGCAGTAGTCGTTTCGCTCAACTTTGAATCAGACTGCAAGCTGGACTGGCCTGATTACATCAAGGCGAGGAAAGTGTATGAAGAATGGCAGGCGATGCTAACACTAGAGACGAGAGCGGCTGGTCGCCAACGGCTGGCTGAGATGAAGCGCCAACTTTCCCAAAAGTTTGCTCTTGGTCCTGACACTACTACAGTCAACAGATATTTGAAAATGATAGAGTGGGTCGTTGACTTTGAAGAGTATCACATTAACCAGAAAAAGCGGGACCCTTATGAAGTTAAGCACCGAGCCGATAGGTACTTCCAGTATTTTAATGAACTAACTAGCGGGGAGACAAAGCATGGTGGGATTGCGTTTACGCTTAACCAAGACGATGGATTAAAGCACACTGTCTTCGACTTGTTATTAGATGACAAATTTACGAACGTGCTACAGGTTCGCGCTCTAAAGCAGACGCTCAATAACCCAGAATCTCGTGAATTGTTGGCGCGAGCGCGAAATGAAAGCGATCTAGATCTTGCTCAGGATTATATTCAAGATGCAATCACTACTGCCAATCTTCAGGGTGCTCAAAGGCGGGCAGTGGGTGCTGATTCAAGAATTGAGTCCTTTGTCAAATGGCTTGAAGAATTACCCCCTAGAGCATTTCGTGATCAGATCAAACCGGAAAACCTTGAGGGTTTATTAAAAGCCTTGAAGTTGGTGGAACCGATGGTCAAAGAAATTCTACGGGAGAGAGGCATTGAGTGATGAGAGGACGAACGATAGAAACCATTACAGCGGATGTGCGGATATCAGACCTGTTGGAGCGCCTAGTCATTACCCCACGTCAGGTTACAGACTACCATACGTTAAGCGGTTTACTTAGGAATGCTCTCCCTGGAGTCAAGGTACACCGCTCGGCTGACGGGCTATGGATAGCGGCTGAGGACGTTAGCGCACTTCTAGACGCTGAAGTGGCTGCTGACCTTCGGTGGAGTGCAGAGGCAAAGCTATTTGCGGAAAACAGGTTACGGGTGAGACAAAGGCATCAACAACTTTATAAGGAGGTTAACACAATCCTTACTGGGGGGCAGTCTGTAGCCAAAACCTACCTCACCGAAGTTGATGGGCTGGATGTCCTCGATGACCATCAGTTGGTGAACGTCGCTGCCATGACCCAGCCAGAAGGTTACGGGTTGTGTGTGTTCGACGAGCAGGGGGCTGGCAAGACTGTTACCCTGATTTTTGCCTTCGACGTACTCGTAGCTAGAGATCAGGTGGACTTCGCGCTCATTGTGGCACCAAAGAGCATGGTGGCTGAATGGCCGCGTGACTTTAAGCGGTTCAAGGGAGACCTCTACAAAGTTGAGGTTGTGAGTGGCTCCCGGAAACAAAAGCGCATTGCTATAGGATCAGGGGCTGACGTACTTGTTACAAACTTCGAGACAGCAGCCTCTATGGAGGATGAGTTACGGGCTTTACTCCGTTCCTACCAGGATCGTGCTGTTTTGGTTGTAGACGAGTCCTTCTACATCAAGAATCTGGAGGCTAAGAGGACTCAAGCCCTACGCCGACTCCGTGAATGGTGCGGTCCTGCGTTCGTACTTTGTGGCACCCCTGCCCCCAATGCACCCCAAGACCTCATCCAACAGTTCAACATCGTGGACTTTGGCTTGACATTTGATGGGGTAAACATCCCAGATGACCGTGTACAAGCTCTTTTGGTTGTTCAACAAGCTATCGAACATCGAGGTCTTTTCATTCGTCACCTTAAAACTGATGTGCTTCCAGACCTCCCTGTTAAAAGTTTTCATCGTGTTTTTGTCCCCTTACAACCTGAACAGGAAAGGGTGTACGCAGCCGCTTTAAGAAACCTAATTATTGACCTGCGTTCTACTGACAATGAGACATTCCAGCGACAACTGACTTCTTTTTTGGCGCGCCGTAGCGCGCTCATACAGATATGTTCAAATCCCATATCTGTTGTCGAGGGGTACATAGAGATACCTGCCAAGCTTATAGCGCTTGACAGCATACTTGAGGAGGCGATTACCCAGAAGTGCGAAAAGGTTGTCTTATGGTCTTTCTACACCGCATCCCTTAACGCCATTGTTAAAAGGTACAGTCACTTCAATCCAGTGCGGTACGACGGGACAATTAGTGATGTTGCAGAGCGCAGGGAGGCAGTGCGTAAGTTTCAAGAAGATGACGAAACGATGTTGTTTGTCGCCAACCCTGCTGCGGCAGGGGCAGGGCTAACACTACACAGAGGGCGTTTGGCTATTTATGAGTCTATGTCTAACCAGGCAGCTCACTATTTGCAGAGTTTGGATCGAATTCATAGGAGGGGGCAAACGCGGGATGTAGAGTATCTGATTCTGCTATGCGACAAAACTATTGAGAGCGACGAATACGAACGGCTGACCAGAAAAGAACGTGCAGCACAGGCCCTTTTTAGAGATGAAGTTGAGGAACCGATAACCCGGGAGACGATGCTGAGGGAAGTGATCGCTGCCAGCCAGAGGCTAGGAGAGGGGAAGGATTAAACCATGACTTAAATGAGTCTTGATGGAAGATTTTCTATCGGGACATTGGTTGGGCGAGTGACGGATGTTAGACTCAAGCGTTAGATTTCAACGCCGCACACACCGATTGCTGGGTAATGTAGAGCGATCGCGCCGTCCCACTCTCCAAATCAAAATAGGTCGCAAACCGCTTGAGATTGCCCGCAGCCATCCGGTACAAATAATCCGCCGCCTCAGCCGCCACTCGAACATTCACGCTCTCGCTCTGCACATTCAGCACTGCCATCTCAGCACAAGATAGATTATTTGTCAACTCTTCAGGTTTCGGTTTCAAAAGGTCAGGAGCCAGGAGCACCGGAGATGGCAGCCTAGCACATCCCAACCCCCCAAAATTATAGAAGTCCGGGTCAGTTTCCAAAGAACTGCCCAGCAAAATTTGTCCCGCTGCTGCATGATTTCCGCAATCGAGATACCACACGCGGGGAATTTCAGAACGGCTGTAAAATTGGTTTAACTCCAGAGCCTGATTAATTGCCGCTCTCCCGGCTGCTGTATCCACGCACCCCACCAGGATGGTCAGTTTGTCGTAGGCGTAGCGGATTAGCTTGGGGTCAAATACCTGCACGAAAGCCGTCGTGTCAACTCCCCAAGCGATAGAGTATCTCAACGCTAGAGCCTGCGCCTTGGGCAGTCCGATTTCCTTATCGCAGAAAGCTTGCCTGCTGATGTTGGCTTCTTCAACTCGATCGGGATCTGCGATCGCAAATTGCACCTTTTTCCCCGACTTACCCAAACTCCGTGCCAGTCGCGCAATGTGATACGACAGCCAGGAACCAGTTCCTCCCGCCCCAATAAGCCAAAAATCTATCGAATCAGCTTGTCTGACAATCAGAGGCGAAGCTTCCAAATAATCATAATTAAACATGGGGTAAATCTCCAAATCTTGTTTACAATTCGATTGGGTCATCTAACAAAGATGGCGCAACAGAACTAGAGTAGAATTTAGAAATCAAATCGTCTTTTTTCCCGCCAACGGTGACATCTGCAATGAAACTCGGCAATTCAAATATCCAGTCAGCCGGAACGTGCCAGAATTGCCGATAAACTCCCACGCGGCAAATAATTTCAGCGCTCGATTCAGTCACTCTCCCTAAAACTACGAAAATGCGGAAGCCACCTTCATCTGCATCATCTGCACCTGAGAAGAAAGCTGCCATCCGATTGTGCGAATGTACCTCTACAGTGGCGTTAATGTACGAAGAATCTAAACCGTATTCAATTGCTCTACATTTAGCAGAACTTTGCGTTTGCTCTGGAATTACGAGCCGCCATTGTCCTTGTTCCTGATGAATATGGAAAGTGATTTCTAACGGTGGTTCTGCAAGCGCGGCGATACAACTTTCTTTCCACATTTGGATGAGTATCTGCTGAGGGATTCGTCCGGGAGTTAATCGGACTAAAGGCTCAATCGGTTCTAACCCTCTGATTGACGCGGTAAAAATCTCCACCGGAATTATCACTTCTAACCCCAGTCTAACCGCTCTAACAAAGATGCCATTACTGCCAATCAAATACTCGAACATACTGCTAGAGTGAAACGGCAGATTGTCTCCGAGTTTGACAATCTTATACTCGACAAATTCTAAGTTGTAGTGATTCAGTTTAGGTAGTTTAATCATCAGTTATTGCTGAAACTAATTTGGCAATCGTTTGGTTCGTGCTGACTAAATCTTTAACTGGGTAAGATGAACGTTTACCTGCTTTTTCGAGCTGCAAGCGCACGTCACTGGGTTGCGCCCTAGATTTGCCGTCACTCAAATGTCCGTTGAAGGGACTAGAGATGAACAATTCCCAAGCTTTTTTAATAGTATTGGGCGAAGCTACAGGCGGTTTATTATCTCCCCAGCAGATGCGTCCACAGGGTTGATAGGAATGCAAATAGACGTTGGGCAGCGGAACGTGAAAAGCATCTGCTTCCGGGTCAAATTTAGAGCCTTTAATTGCCCAAACCCAGTAATCAGATTTCAACCCCAAGAACACCAATGCTGGTAAAGAAACCAAGTGCTTTGATTCCAACAAATTTATTTCGTGTTTCTGAGGTAGCACGAATTTGATTGTCCATTCCCCGGCGCTGCCAGTTCCCCAACGTACTATCCCCGATTCAGGGTTTATCCAACCCGAATCAATGGGTGTATTGGCAAAAGCGGCTCGCAGAGTTGCTGGAGACAGGCATTTGTACTTGGAACTGTCCCCCGATTGATAGTGAAAAATGTAAGTACCGCCCTCAATAAAGAGAAGTTCGGCTTGAATAGTGGACAATTTTCGGGGGGCTACCTCCAGTACCTCTCGAATTATTTCAGATGCAATGTCAGATTCCATAATGCTAAGAGGTGTGAAAAATTGGTGTTAGGCTCAGATTCAATCCAGTCAATCAATTCGCAGGCTTTATCTAGTAGCTGACTAGCTTTTTTCCATTCACTTGCTAGGAATTTAATGTCTTCAATTGTCCAGGGTCTTGATTCAAAATTATGATTCCAGTAACTTTCACAGCAAACACTTTGGTCTAGCCAAATATTTCCTGTTTCTAAGTCAAGAAGTGCTAAGGCTGTAGGCAAATCGCTGATAGGAGGTGCAACGCGACGGGCTAATCTCTTGAGAAGTTTGAAGTTAGTTTTTTCGGGATGTGCAATGTCTTTCAAGCTGTATCCAAACGTACATTCGTACCACGCTTTTCCTTCATCGCCTGCTACCGATTCCAACCACCACCGACCTGACTGCGAAAGCGGCAGTAATATCTGCCATCCGCTTCGCAATGCGTCAATTCCTTCTTCATGGTCTTGCCAATCTATTCCTTTAGGCGAGATAGGAATTTGATAGAGGCGCTCTTCATAAGCGCCCTCTAAAATTATGTCGTCAATCGGAAATAAATGTTCGTTAACTAGCGAAATAAACTCCAATTCCTTCGGACTGTGATTTTCATCTTCCGAGTAGAGTTCCGATTGGCTTTTTTCCCATTCCAAAGGAAACAATTGTTGATAAAGACTAAGTAGCTGATAGGTGTTCAGTTTAGCTAACAAATAATCGGTTGCTGATTTAAAGTCGATGATTGGTTGGCACTGCTGTAATATTTGCAGAGCGGATTTAGCATTCCAAATTGCAGCCATATTAAAACCCCATTGGAATTGCACTAGCTACAGAGCGACTATTTAACAGTCGTTCCTTGGTTTGCTCAACTGCTCTCACGTCGTCTGTCCCTTTTGAAATAGCTAACTCAATAGCTTTTACCATTTCTTTCATAGTCGCGCTATCGAGTTCGCCAGAAAGCTCTAACCGTTGTAGTTTCCGGCACATAGATAGTGCTGGATTGACTTCCTCTGGTGCATTGATGAGGAATTCTAAAGGAGTCATTTTCATGGTTATTTTACTCCTTTAGAGCCGTTGCGTTTAGCTACTGTAATCAATTCTCCAGGTTTTCTAATGATGTCGGCGTTAGCGCAATCTGGGTAATAAGTTGTGAGCAATTTGCGGAGCTCGTTATCATCATTTGCTATTTCCTCATCAACAGGATGTTGTTGTCCCTCGAAGGAAATTAGCACTTTCTTTTTTGAAGTCATTTTTTTATCCCAAAAGTAGGTATGTTGTTCAAATCCCAAATAAGGTCAGTTGCGTTCCAGTAGTTTTAGACTCTGTAGAAGTTGCGGACGCGGTGGTGCTATTTGCTTCGCCTCTGGGTTTATTTGGGCTAGTGGTTCTTTTCTTTGGGTTGTGAGCATTAGCAATCTGTCGCCGCACTTGGCGATTAGGAAAATCTGCTACAAGTTCCTTCAGCAGTTCTTTTAGAGGGGGCGGTAATTCTCCCAAGGATGACTCCCTTATCGTTTGGCTAACAGGAAAATCGCCGTGACTGCTTGCTGAAATGATTACAATCCGTCCCTCTGAATGACCATCATCTGGTTTAAATGTCAAGTGCAGTTCGACGGTACATTTATCGAAGATATAAGGTTCTTCTTGCTGTTCGGATTGTAAATTGCTAGATTCTTCGGTTTCAGACAGAGTATTTTCTTCATCTTCCTCTGCCCATTTTTCATCATCTATGAAGTCTAAATCGTTCGCAGAGGTTGATGATTCAGTAGCGACTGGTTTTTTAACTTTAGCTGGCGAGAGTAGAGCTAGATAAGGTTTTTGAGCTTGCCAGCGAGTTCGGTCAAATAGCAGCCCAACTTTTTGAAATCTCTCCTCTATGGTTTCTTCATCTTCAGATTGAATTGTATACTCAATTAACTCTTCGCTCGTTACCGATAAACTGGCAGCAACGACTACATTTTTTGGTGTTAACCATTTCATTTGAGCGGTGTTATTTAATAGCTTATCATAGTGTATCTGGGCGATAGCCCCCCTAACTGGTGTTAATTAAAATCATTTTTGTTCAAACCTCCACTTAGTAGTAAAAGGGGTTCATCGGCGTAGGCTTCTATTTCCAAGTAATCGGTCATTGCTTCAGCGACAGCGGCTCGCATAGAACCAAGGATTACGAATAATCGCCCATCTTTTATGGGAAAAGATATATCAAGGTGATTGTCTCCTTCCTGAATCAACATGATAAGTTTACCTCGATAAACTCGGTAAGTAATTCTATCAAATGTTGAAATGTCAAACGAGTGGTTATTGTGTCTTTTCATGGAAATAGTTATACTAGATTAATTCAAAAAAAGGTTAGCAGATAGCATATAATAGCTATCTGCGGTTAGTGAAATCTCCCCAATCTTTTGTCTGAAAACCTTCTGCTAGCCGACTCTTGCTTTCACCTTCTTATTAGAAGTATCAGTGTTTTTAGGAAGCGCTTTTTCTTTACGCCCAGTCTTCTGTGTGGTAGAATGAGTTTCCTGAGAGTTTAATGCACGATTAGAAATTACTTCAGTGGCAGCGGTCAGATTTGATGGCACGATTCCGTATTCCACTCTGAGTTTACGCTCAATTCGAGTACCATCAACGGGAATGCCTTGTTTCCAATCTGCTAGTATTTTGCGTTTGTTGGGTGTAACAACTAACTTTTCTGTCCGGTACTCTGTTGGCAAATCGCAAGGATTGATTAACACTTCGCAACTTGGCGGATTTTCCTTGAGTCGAATGTGACGCGAACGCCCCACAATCTCTGTAGAAATTACTCCCTTTAAGTGAAATTCTAGCAGAGTTTTATCCAGACTATTGCGCCACCGTTCCAATCGTTCAATTGCCTGGTTATGCAGTTCTACTAAGTGCTTTAAACGTGCTTTAACTGCACATATTTCAGCATCTAGTTGGTCTGCTAGTTCGGCTTGCGTGTCAGCAGCAATTTCGTGGTCTGTCTGAATTTCCCAAATTTCTTTGAGGATAGCCTCTTCTTCTTCGGGAGTTTCAGCAGTTTCCAATTGATTCCAGAGTTCGACTGCTTGTATCGAATATCTGGCTAACGAATCTTTGGCTAAATACATTAGTTACCACCTTCCGCAACAATGAAAATACTCATCAAAAGTTTCAATGCTAGCGAGTATGGCTAGCGTTCCTGGGGTGAGTTCGTCTTCCAAACTAGGAGAGTCAATGCTTTCATCGCCTACTTCCAAAATTTCCGTCTCTGGGATAAGTTCTAGGGAGTCGGATTTGAAATCCACTCTTCCCAGCAAAGAAGTATTAGTGTAGGAAATGAGTGTATTTGTTGTGTCGTCAGCTTCACATTGTTGTAGGGACACGGTTGTGTAAAACCTCGTCTAGAATTTCAAATTCAACAATGCTTAATAGTGCTTTCCATTTCGCGTAGAAGCCCTTAAGCTTTCAACTTTTTTCAAAGCAGGAACCCGCTGCTTGCGAGAAGGAAGTTTTTCTTCAGATACATCTGATAATTCTTCTGAAAAGTTATCTTCGTCGCCTTCAAGATCGTCGTTAGTGAAATCAGCATCGTTATCCTCATCCGCGTCATCCACTTCGCTTTCATCTGTCTGAACTTCTGGTTCTGGCGATGCAGCAGCAGGTGAGGCAGTTGAGGTAGCGATGATGTCATAGCCGAGTTCTAGGATTAGCGATCGCACGACGCTTTCCATCTGCTGTTCCGATAACCCAGGAGTCGTTCTTTTGAGTTCCTGCCGTTTCATCAACATCCACACTTCCAGAGTTTCTTCGGACGTTGCAGCCTTCAATGCCAATTTGATTTTTCTTGTCAGTTTGTCCCGCGTCGATTTGAGACGGTCTGTGGCAACTTTTTGTGTATTATTGGGCAGATTTGTAGGCATGAGTAGTAGCGGACCAAATTATTATTTCCACCCCAATATCTGGGCGTTAGCCCATGTATAAGTCGATGACATCGGAAATTAGGTATAGGTGTGTATAATTCCTTGGCATGATGGGAGACGACGCGCATATTTAGTAGCTTAAAGGCTGAAAACACACATAGTCTGAGCTTATACATCGCCTACAGAAAGCATAACCATGAGCCAAATAAGAGGCTTTTACCCAGTTATTCTTATCCCCGATTTCATTCGTCAGTTCTGCGCGGATAACCCGATACCTATTTTGGAAGAAAGTGCTTCTTCTACAAAAAAAATGCCTTTTCCGCCGCGACCGCCAGTTTCCAATAATTCTCGTTATTCTCTGGTAATTCAACTTTGGATAGCCAGTGTTGTGGTGGTAATGTTGGTTAACTGGCTGTTTGGGATGAGTCTTATGGCTTTCTGGTCATCGCTGGTATGTGCGTCAGTTAGTGCAGTAGCGGCTTTCTCTTATCTGCGGTTTGTTGATTTTCAAGTGCGCGATCGCTACAAGCAACGACTGGCTGACTACCAACAACAATTATCCAAATACGAAAGTTATCAATTGTGTCGCTTGCAGCTAAATCACAAGGAAACTGAGCAATATAATTCTCTGTTGCAGGAACGATCTAAGCTGTTTAATATTTCTTTTAAAGAAATTATTCAGCAGCCAGCAAGTCAGAGTAAGGGAGGAGTACAGCAAGGGGTAAGTGAAAAGCAATTTTTTATTTACTTATGTCGTTATTTCTCTGGTTTTTATGACTTCTGTATGGGTGGTGAGTTTCCTATACCCGGTACATCTTTTCGTTACACTGCTGACTTTATACTGGTTCATCAACCGACAGGTTTAGCTATAGATATCGAGATTGATGAACCTTATGAGGGGCGAACTGGAAAGCCTCATCATTGTGTGGATAGGAATAAAGATAATCAGCGCAATCAGTTTTTCTTAGAAAGAAATTGGGTGGTGATTCGGTTTTCTGAGTTGCAAGTTGTCAAATATCCTGATAGTTGTTGTAAGGCGATCGCTAGAGTTGTTTCTGAAATTACAGGTGATTATAGAGGATTAGTTCAGTTACAAAATGTTAAAGAGTTACTGCCCCAAAAACAATGGAAAGTTAAGGAAGCTGTTTATATGGCTAAGGCTAAATTTCGTAACTCTTACATAAGAAATAATTTTTGTTAATTAAGGAATTATACTAAAATTTTCAATAAATTTATAGGCTTGCTAAATGCGGGTTGTTTTCACGAATTTTTTGTAACTTAGCTCCCTCAAGTTTAATAGCTGCGGTTCGATCCAACCAAGAGTAAAGATTAGCTGCCAAAGAAGCATTAAGGCTAAACGGTTTAGAATTAAAGCCCGCTCTCATACCTCGACGAATTTCAGGTAGGGTCAGTCCTTGTTCGAGCAGAAAAGGAAGAATATCAATTAATTCTTGAAAAGCGTTCTGTGGCTGAAAGCTGTTATCTGGATCAGCTTTAAGGGTGAATCTGCGACGACGCTTAAAAGGATGTTGCCAAGCCCAACGATAGTGATCCAGATATGCTTCATCAGTATCAATAGTAGCATCGGTACGATCTATAGTATTAGCATTTTTCCAGTAAGTTTTTTCCTTTATAATAAATACCAAATCACAATAAAGGTTATTAAAATTTGGAAAAGTATCGCCACTGACCCAAAAATTGATATTATTTACTATGGAAGACATTTGTGTAATGTGACAATAGGAATGCAGGAATTTACAATTCCAAATGTATGGATCTTGATTGCCAACAATAGTATCGTGATAAACTACGATGCTATCGAATACTGATTTAGTACGAGATGGATGGTAGATAAGATAACCGTTCAAAATACGACCTCAATAGTAATTATAAAATACAATTATATAATTAAAAGTATATCCTATGAAATAAAAAATCTGTTAATAGATTGTTTGAGGTTAAGTAAAAAAATATTCTCATAAAAAGCTAAGAGGATATTTCAAAAGCTAAAGAAAGCTATATTTAACTGCTGATGAGAGGAGGGAAGCAAAACCCTGCGATGTGAGCCAATATATTGACATACTCGATCGGGCTGGCACTCTGTTCACCATAATTTTTTAATATCCTCTAAGCAAACCTATTAATTAAGAGTGCAATCCCAACTTGTCAGCCCTCGTCTTTTGAGTTCTGCAACCATCAAAGGATGTCCCTCTAAATTCGGGTTACTTTTGACGATCGCTACTGCCATATAACGAGCTAAATTCAGCAAATCCTCATCATCCAGTATATTTGCCAGAGCAAATTCTGAAATTCCCGACTGCCGATAGCCCATCACAACACCTGGCCCACGCAGCCGCAAATCCATCTCTGAAATAAAGAACCCATCGGTGGATTTTTCCAACACTTCAAGACGTGCCTTAGCTTCTGCTGTTTTACTGGTATTGAGCAGCAGACAATAGGAACGGTGCGAACCCCGACCAACCCGACCCCTTAACTGGTGCAGTTGAGCCAAGCCAAAGCGATCGGCATGGTCGATTAAAATAACTGTAGCATTTGGAACATCCACGCCCACTTCAACCACAGTGGTGGAAACGAGTATCTGGGTTTTGTTGTCGCGGAATGATTTGAGCGCTTCATCTTTCTCGGCTGATGTCATCCGACCGTGCAGCAATCCTACGCTAAATTCGGGGAAGATTTCTGCTGAGAGTCGATCGTATTCTGCTACCGCTGCTCTCAAATCTAGCTTTTCCGATTCTTCCACCAAGGGAAGGATGATGTACGCCTGACGACCTCGAAGTACCTCGCGGCGGATTAAATCGTATGCTGAAGCGCTTTTATTAAGCACTTTCGTGTGAATCTTCTGACGACCGGGCGGTAACTCGTCAATCTGACTGACATCCAAATCCCCGTGCAACGTCAGTGCTAAGGTACGTGGAATAGGAGTCGCCGTCATCGTCAGTACGTGAGGTCTATTTCCCTTGTTCAGTAAATCTTGTCGCTGCTGCACGCCGAATCTGTGCTGTTCATCGATGACTACCAGACCGAGTTTGTTGAAGTTGACCTTCTCTTGCAGAAGCGCGTGAGTTCCTACCAATAGTGAAAGTTCACCCGTCTCTAA
The DNA here is from genome assembly GCF_036700405.1 of Microcoleus sp. T3_D1. Classification (NCBI taxonomy): domain Bacteria; kingdom Bacillati; phylum Cyanobacteriota; class Cyanophyceae; order Oscillatoriales; family Microcoleaceae; genus Microcoleus; species Microcoleus sp. T3_D1. The sequence continues at coordinate 62,305 of NZ_JAUBOV010000029.1, read as the reverse complement.
TTGGGCGTGGATTTCTCTGCGCTTGGCGGTTTTGGTAGAACCCGTCAGCAATTGAACAGAAACGCCAAGGCGTTCAAACCACGTCGCAATCTTCCTGTGATGCTGTTGGGCTAGCACTTCTGTAGGTGCCATAAGTGCCGCTTGGTAGCCAGACTGGATGGCAGCGAGGATAGCAACGACAGCAACAACTGTTTTACCAGAACCGACATCCCCCTGTACCAGTCGGTTCATCGGCGTTTTGGAAGTCATGTCGTTGAGAATGTCGTTAATGACCCTACGTTGAGCTGAGGTAAGCGAGAAGGGAAGTTGAGAGTAAAACAGTTGGATTAGAGGGCCAGCAGGAGTTATTTTTGTAAGAGCCGATCGCGCTAAAAGTTGATGGCGGCGCACGAGAAACGATAGCTGAAGATAGAAGAATTCATCAAATACCAGGCGACGGCGGGCAGTTTCTAGTTTTGGTTCGTCTGGGGGTTGGTGGATATTTGCGATCGCTACCTGTAATTCCATCAAACCACATTTTCGTCGGAGATGCTGCGGTAGGGGGTCAATTAGTAGCTCAGTCATTTCCAAAGCTGAGGATACTGCATCTTGAACTATTTCGTTGCTAACTCCTTTTGTTAATGGATAAATCGGGAGGATTGAGTTTTTCGTATCCCTTACTTGGTCTAGGTCAATTAGTTGAATTTGAGGGGAAGTTAATATCATCCCATAATAGCGATCTGTCTTAACTACCCCCGATACAGTAACAATGCACCCATTAGCGTACATCAAAATTTGCTCGTTTCTCCACTGTTGAGATTGATAATAGAGATGATTGAAGAAACGCTTACAGGCTATGTTACCTGTTTTATCCTTGACGATAAGCGTTTGGATTGTTAGCCGAGGATTTTTAGGCGGACTGATAATCTCGTGTTTCTTTATCTTGCCCACAATTGTGACAGAATCCCCTATTTGTAAGCCAGATATTTTAACTCTTCGATACTTGATGTAGTCGCGGGGAAAGTAAAGCAGTAGGTCGAGGATGCTGGTAATGCCAACTTTTTCAAGCAGTCGGCAATTGTTTCTGCTTAACCCTGGCAGAGCATGAATTGGTAAATGCAGGTTCATGGGATTTAATAAGTTGAAAGTGCTCATGCGGCTGCGTTAGCAGCTAGAGAGTAAAAAGCAATAGTTCTCTTATTTCAAAAATTAAAAAAGCGCTTATTGAAGCAAAAAATCCCTTCAATAACTCAATGAAGCAGAGATAATTTATCGCAAATTAGTTCTCATTTTCAGGAAGCAATAGTTAGACTGCTACGGATATTTGCAGACAGGTGGTAGCGTTTCCACTGTCTGATACTTTTGATAATGGAGGCATAGTCGCGGCTTGGATAAGCAGGTTTGGAAGATGCACTTTTCCAAATGGTCTCCCGTTCGTTTTCGTCTATAGGTGGGTTACAACGGCTGCTATACTGCTTAAACAAGTCGTAAGGATTGGCAAGACAATACATTGGGGAAATTATGTCCAAGACCTCAGCGGTAATCTAGTCTCCCCATCCGTTGCAGTTGCTGGCATTGCCCTCAGATGTTACCGACGTGAAGGTTTTCAACAGCCCCCCGCAGGTGTTAAATACCCAGTTCGCGGCGTTATTGAAATATTAAATGATCTATAATTAGAAAAAAGTTACACCATACTCAGTAATATGGACGAAACAGTTCTTCATCAGCTAATAAGTCGTAAATTACACCACCAAGGCCGTAAATTCAGCTACTACATTGAACAAATTAAACTCCCTAATGGTATTGAACAAGAATATGGTTATATTCGTCATCCAGGTGCTGTTCTAATTATACCTGTCACCCAAGATAACCAGCTTATACTAGTACGCCAATATCGATTTGCACTTCAATGTTATTTATTGGAGTTTCCAGGTGGCTTAGTAGAGGCTTCAGAAACTCCAATAAATGCTGCAAAAAGAGAATTCCAAGAAGAGACAGGCTATTATGCTCATACTTGGATTAAATTAGGGGAAAGCTTTACCTGTCCCGGTTACTCAAATGAACTTATGTACATTTATCTTGCTCAAAACTTAGAAATCTCGAAGACACATCTTCCACAAGATCCTGATGAAGATACTGAAACTGTAGCCATGAGTTGGGATGAACTAAGATCATTAATTAGTGGTAGTAAAGCTACCACTAACTTAGATGCAACATCAATTGCTGGTCTCTACATGGCTTACCAGTATTTAGAGAGTCTATAATTTCTTAAGGTTTAATCAGAGTAGCTTTCTAGCTTACCTCGTCTTCTGACATCCAGTGTTACACAGTGAAATCCTCCACCTAATGTTCTAGCATGTCGCAGTTGGAGAGGGATTACATCTATTTTCCATTTCTCTAAAAGTTTGATAAGTGGTACTTGATTTTTATCAACGATTGCCAAATTAGGATTAACCATCAGCAGGTTCATGCCAACCCAAGCTGAACCATACGCCACACCAGTAAACCCTATATCAACCATTTCGGGGGCAAACAATAAATCCCACTTTTTAAAAATACTAGGCAAATTGTCTGAATTGACTCTCTCTGGGTTGAGAAGAACTAAACCAGCACGTAATAATACAATTGTTGTGTCAATGTGAGTTTGGGCATACAAATTATGGCAAAGGTGTACTTTGTAACTATCACCTAAGAAATTTTGCAACCATTGCCCACCGAGTTCATTGCCTGTGTCTGAAACCAAGTAGATTAAATCACGACCAACTTTCAAAATATTTGCTGCATCAAATACAGGCTCATAATTACATAAAGCTGATTTACTAGGATCAGTAGTATTATACATCTCATCAGTCAATCTTGGTTTTGGTGCGGAAACCCACCGAGTTCCGCTTTTCATGTACTCGATAAGGATTTCCTTATATGCGAAGGGTTCTAGAAATCTTGATCTCAGAGACATGGGAGTTTCAAGAATTGTATTACCTACCGCCAAAAATATGTCTCTTGGGCAATAATTATACATACTATCAGAGTGCCAATCTAAAGTACTAAACTGCTTTGAGTGATCGGTCACATGAGGTCTTCTAACAACTACACCCAAGCTTTCAAGGGATGAAACAAGATTGCTTAAGTCCTCCTCTGTCTCTTCAATAATTTTTGGATTATGATGTCCAGAAGGAATTAAATTTATATCTCCATATTCTGAATACCTAATTGCATGTAATCCTTTATCTCCTATAGGAACTTGCGCTCCTACTGCAGTACCCACAATAATCTCTTCTAGAGTATCCCATTCATTATGCACTTCTACAAGGCTCATTTTACACCTCTATTGATTGCTACAAAAAGTTTATAAATTTAGCCTGTTTAAATTTAGCCGCCCAGTCGATGGTTTTCTCCAAGTAACATCTGTTTCACCCTATGAATTCCATCTATATTTCTAATTACTGAGGCAACAGATTCTGGCACTAGCTCACTCCAGTTCTCTCTCGAAGAAATTGCACCTCTGACTTCTGTTGCCGATAATAAATTACCTGAATGTAAATTTTTAACTACTTCATAACCCCAGTATTGAAAGAGACTTTGAGTTAAAGGGCTTCGGGCATAGATGATGTTAAAAGGAGGCGAAATAGAGCGAATTATTGGAACCCATGTAGTTGGTGTGGCATCTATTGGAATCGGAATAATATCTGCTCGGCTCATTAATCTTTCTGACTCTAAAAAGGATTTTATCATTTGATATCTTTCTCCCCCCGTGAAAGGATCAGTAACTACATGGCTTATGTGAGCTTGAGAGATGGCAATTACCAAGCGTTCATAATACTGGCTAATATGAATAACTGCGGCTGCATGACCATTGTGAAACGGTTGAAATCGTCCAACAAAAAGACATACCTGCTGTTGTGAATTCATCAAATTACTCCTTTTTATTTAATGTTTAAGAAAATACATTTCAGGAATGTTTTCGACACTCTAAAACCAAGCTTCTTTGTCAACAATAAATGTTGTAGACGACGATATACGAAGTATAGAGGCTGGTAAACTTTTAGTAACCGGCCCTAATATGCAACCTCTTACAGCGGATTTCTTATTTTTACCGGATGCCAACAAAAATATCTTTCTTGCTTTTGATAAGGTATTGAGTCCTAATGTTACAGCTTGTGTAGGAACTTCAGTAATGGAATTAAAAAACCTACTGTTTTCAAGAATAGTACTTTTTTCCAAAGTCACTATTCTCGCTTTTGAGTCAAAGCTTGAACCTGGCTCATTAAAACCAAGATGTCCATTAGAACCAATTCCATGAACAATTATATCAATTCCTCCTTCTGCAATAATTTTCTCTTCAAACTCATCAAGAAACTCTGTATAGCTTTCTACGAGTTTTGTACTTTTGGCTGTAAATACATTTAACAAGTAGTGAGTGCCGATATTTAAGGGATAAACTATTTTATCAAGTAAGTAATAAGCCATACTTTTAGGGTTTTGTACAGACATTTCCCAATAATCATCCATTTGGAAAAGTACAACTCTTCTCCAGTCAAGAGAATCTTTATACTTCCTGACAAGCAACGAATATAGCATCTCTGGCGTTCCCCCTGCTGATAGAACCACTACAGCTTTCGGCTTTATAGTCAATAAATTCCTGAGTTCGCATACCAGCAGTTCTGCTGCTACTTGACTCATTTTTAAGTAGTTTTCTTCAACACGAAGATTTAATTTAATTGAAAGGCAGTCTGGTGAGAAAAGATCAAAAGGCATAATCGAAACCGAATTATAAACGCATTCCCTAATGAGACCAAATAAGCTGCATCCCAACATACGACTTTGTGGTGTAGTCACCATTCATCCGCTGGTTTTAAGAAAAAAGGATACCAGGGAATAGTTAAAAATTGTTCTTCGTTGATCGAAAGTTCACACGATTGCAACATTTTTATCATCTTATTCTCTTCCTCAATGTACCACTCCACCAGTTTCTGAACAGCACATCTATTGTAGGATTTTTCCATAGACAACAAAAGGTTACTATTGCCATTTGTCTTATCCTCTTCGTAGTCTCTCACGTCATCCGTGAATTGAGTGAGGGAGCCTAAAGAGCGAAGTGCCTCTTTAATATGTACCGACCCCGAATGACCCAAAATTTTTTCAACCTGAAGAAAATCAGCAATTAGACTTGTTGCTTCTCCAGAAACGCGCCTTTGCTTTATTTCTAATACATCTTTAGGCGTTAAACTTAAATCTTTTTCAAGTAGAAAGTACTTTGTTTGGCTGGCTAGACTGCGAGCAACTAATTCTTGCAATTTAATGATGGTGTCTGGTGAAAATATTCCAGAAGCGCCTTGAAGAATACTTGTAATTGCCATGTTGACATGAAGTATAAAACCGACAATTGATGCATTTACCTCGATTGATGTGGGTATATGTTTATCAGCCCCTGAGTAAGTAAATGCAGAGGTAAACTTACTGATATCTTCAATAAAGTCATCAATGAGATGAACCGACAAGTAGTAAAGGCAGAATGCCTGGATAGGAGAAGCTCTCATTGCAGGAGGGATACCCAATGCATCCGCAACTACTATGCCATCAAGAGCATATAATCTGGGTTTTTCGTTCAGATGAAACGGAAATCCAGTTATCTCTTCAGCTCGATATACGAAGCTCAATGAAGAACTCCATATGTCTTCAGCTTCTGACACCAATGAAGCAAACTTAGAGATCACATCTTCAGGGAAATAGCGGGGAATTTGCTCATCTTGATTGGCAATTACTAGATTAAAGAGACTGACATACTTTTTTTCCTGCTGCATTCTGCTGAACCTACTTAGTGAACCTAGCTTTTCTGTACTCTATCTTCGTGGATAATAGTTAATCGTTAAACCACACAAACGTGAATTTGAGGAACGTCTAACTTATCATTGTATCGCAGTTGCGGTACAAGGTTGTGTATAAACTAACAATATCACAGATTCAATACTTGGGACACTTTTTAATGGGCAATGGTAAAATGCGGGTTTTGGACTCCAAGCTCGTCGTGATCGCCAACGGTAAAATGACGTTGAAGCCCGAAAAAGTCGCGTAGGGGTAGCCAGCCGCAGGCACCGCACGCACATATCTTTTTTGAGGCAGATCAACTCAAACCCTTGTATACTGTGTCTTTCAACTTGCTTGTCACCCCGTCAGCCTTATTGGGTCTATATCCTAGTTCTCTTTGTCACCCCCCCAGATCAAGTTCATCTGATTGGCTTTCCATTTCTTGAACCTCGGTTATCAGTATCTCATTCCACCCACTAATACCAGGGTTTATTCGTTTGGCTTGAGGTAATATCGAGATAATTTCTAGGGACAATTTCTCTCCAATTTCGTCTCCTTTCAAACCGACTACTATAGCGGGAATGCTTCTGAGAAACTCTGTGGGCAAGGAAGATATGGCATCAATGCTTAAGTACAAAGTCGGTCTGCGATTGAAATCGGGGTCGAGAGCGATCGCAGACAGCATTTCCACCGGATTGCTGGCAATAACGGCTCTTTCAATATCGTTTTTAGTCGCTATCCAGAAAATACCTTGTTCGCTGTCTTTTCCAAGTAATATTCCTGCGTTACTACCAATGGAAAATGTTCCATTTGACTCCCAAGTGGAGGTTCCCATATAATCTCCCGTAAGCGTGCGGAGAGTAAACACAGCACAGGCACGGTCATCTGTATCTATCCACCCTTTCTCGTGTAACAAATCTATCAATTCGGAGGGGAGGCAGGCATTTTCTACCAGCCTTTCTCGCACGGATTGCCAGTGAAGAGTTAAATCTGGTTCGTTTGTCTGTTGATTTAATGATTCATCCAGGGATACATCTTCTGACTTAACATTTGAAGAATCAGTGGCACTCTCTTCAGCATCGGAAATATTGGTGGTGTTTTCTTCTTCTATGGTGTAAATATCTGGGTTAATATTCCTGTTGGGGGGTAAATTATTGTTCCCGGTGCTATTGATGTCAGTATTGCCTGTGGTGTCACTATCTGTGTTTCCGTCCCCATCAGGTTTACAGTTTCCTGTTTGTAAAATCTGGTTAGAGGTTCCAGTTGGAAATTGTGCCACAACTTCCGAATCTATGTCAGGAGAATAACTGACTCCTTTATATTTTTGAAGTCCTTTGAAGGTGTAAGCTTTGCCTAAATGAGTGCCGCTAAAAGCGATATTATCTAATTTGTAGCTAATGCCTAATTCACCTGCGGGGGTAGGTTTTATTTTGACACTAATACCTTGTTCGCTGAGTCGGTCAATCAAAAGAGCAAGCGCGGGACTGTCAGTGGTTGTACGATCTAGTGCTGTTTGCAGTTGTTCCCGCGTGCTGATTTCCCCCGTTCTTGCTAACCATCGGTGTTCGCCAGTTGTGGGAGAACGACGTTCTTTATCAAAACTGCGAGAAGCTGGTGTCAAGTCGTACTTTTCTTCTAATTCTTCAATTAACTTTTCGCTGCGTAGGTAGTTCCAGCTATCGGATACGCAAGTTCCTTTTTCATCTAATTTGATACGGCTGGCTGCAATGTGAATGTGGTCGTGGTCGCGGTCGGTATGGCGGATGATAGCAAACAGGTTTTTATCCAGCCCCATTCCTTCTAGATAATCTAGAGCGATCGCCCGCCATTTGGCATCAGGGATATACTCGCCAGAAGGCACGCTCAAAGTCACATGGTAAACTGGTTTTTCAACTCTAGGGTTGAGTTGTTTGGAAAAGAGAAACTCCGCAGCTAATTCCTGGGCATTTTCTCCTACCATATTTCCTCCAATTAGTGAAGCTCCTTCTTTGGAGAAGAGGTAATTGAGCAATGGAGTAAAAGTTTTACCGATTTTCTGCTTGCCAATCATTATTTACTAAACTTAAAAGTTGTGTAGTAAAAAAGTGATGATTTGTGGATGTTTTTATTAAAACTTTTCACTAGGAGCTTCTAAATTTTCCTCAATATCGCTTAAATTCATTAGAAATGGGACGTTCATTTGCTGTTGCTGTACTTGCTTGAGCAGCGCCAAAGTTTGCTCAATCAGTTCCTCAAAGTTGGCTGGCTGTGTAATTTTTCCCCCCATCCATAATGATTGTTCTGTAGCAATGGCAATCGGTTTAAGCCGGAGGTTAAGTTCGGCTAATTTTTGGCATAGGGCTGGTTGATGTTGTTGTTTAAAAGTGTGGTATCGAAATAGGCCACTGATGCTCACCTGAAGATTTTTAGCCATTGTCTCAGCAAGCTGAAGTTCTTCTGGCGTTAGGCGTATCTCTATTCTTTTGATTCGTTTAGATATCGACATGGCTAGTTTGATCGCTATTTGGTGTTGGGGTAACGAACTTTATCCTTCGGCGATCGGGCCTCAGCCACCTGCCGATCGCTTGTTGCCAGGAGTGGCTTTAACGCATGGAAACTCGATGTCAGTCTTTCCAATGGAAAATTTTCCATTGCCACTAGGGCTCAGACTCTGGTTTGGCTGGGTTCGACTCGCGTAGGAATTTCTAATGGAAAATTTTCCATTGTCACTGCGGCCGAGATCCAGATTTGGCTGAACTTAACAGGCGTGGGAATTTCCAATAGACATCTCCGAAAATCAATGATGCGTGCTCTTCCACTTTTGCTTGCATACGCGATCGCCCTTGTCTCTAGATATTTTTTCGAGATGTCTGTCTAATGGAAAATTTTCCATTGAACAGCGACAGGCTGGCAGCAGCGCTCTCCTCATAGGGGTGCTACCCCGTTATAGAAAGCAGTTTGCACGCACCTCTGACACAGTTTGCTACCAAAAGCTGTGTCAAAGCCTAAGCCGTGAGTCCGATTTTTGCGGGTGCTGGGATTCAGACAACTGGCTGAGGGAGGCGAGGTTTTACGAGGGTTAATAAGTAGTAAGTGCGTTTTAAACCTCAATAGCTGTTGTTTTGCAGCCTTCTTTTGAGGTGCACTTGGCTGAAGCGTAAGGGTTATTTCTGCACGCCCAAGCGTACAGGGCTGTTTTTTTACCACTCTTGAAACTTCAATTAGGAAGAGCTGCGATATGAGCGAAACTACTATCGAAACCATCTGGCCTCAAGCGATCGCGGCCTACGATTACGGGGGGTCAGCTACCAAAATTCTCTACGCAGGGCCAAAGAATCAAATTCGACTGCTGTGCATGGAACCGGAGGTCGTATCTGTACCGCACGAATCAATTTTGGCTTACGGCAGAGACCAATTGGGGTCAGCCGAGCCTGAGAATACGGCTTGGGTTGCCTTTAGAAACGATTACAGGGCAGTGGGGTATTTGGCAAAAGAGAGGTTTCATGCCAATGCCGGCCTTTCGGAGCTCAAATACGAGAGGGCGCTGCACAAAACTCTGGCGGCGATGTGGGCGATTAAGGAAAAGCTGAATTTGCCTCCTAATTTTACGGCGGCGATCGCTGCGCTGCTACCCCCAGGGGAATATGAAGACCGGGGGAGGTTCGAGCGGGTGCTGCGGGAGGCTTTAGCCGATTACCAAACTCCTACAGGTCAGATGAGCGTGGAATTATTGGCGTTTAACTGCAAGCCAGAGGGGGGTGGCATTTACCTGATGCACAACAAGAAAGTCGGTTCTGTTTTGAAAGAGCGGGTGTGCGCGATCGCCATGATTGGCTATCGTAATGCCAGTCTGCTGGTGGTGCAACGGGGGGATGTCAGGCCGGGAAAAACGAGCGATTTGGGCTTCATCCGCATGGTGGAGAGGGTGGTAGCTAGGACTTCAGGGCAAACTGCTGAGCGATTGACTCCGGCGATCGCCGCAGCGGGCTCTGAGTTTAAGGCAGCTTCTTTGATGCGGTTGGCTCGCAGCACGACTAAGCAAGGGCGGGCTGAAGAAGTGCAGCAGATGATAGCAGCAATCAAAGAGGCGCGGCCTGGATATGTGCGGAGTCTCACCAGTTGGTTGGATGAGAATTTGCCACCAGACTGCGATGAATTGGTGTTCTGTGGTGGGACGGCTGATTATCTCAAAAAGGAGTTAAACGAACATTACGATCGCTTCCCGATTATTTGGAATGCCGAAATTGCTATGCCACCTATTTTGGAAAAGAAAGGGTTGGAAAATCGGCTCAATGATGTCTATGGGATGTTTTCGTATTTCAAGGGTAATTTGAAAAAGCAGTTCAATTCTCAGGTCACAGAATCCGCTGTTTGTGGGTCAAAAGGTTCCGTTTTACAGGAGATAGTTGCTCGTGGCTAAGGAAAAAGAAAGGGTTGATTTTTTGTGGCGCTATCAGCCTTTAAAATCTACTGAAGATGGAGTTTTGATGTCTTATATTAAAGGCAATTTATTGCTGCCTTCGAGAGAAATGATTCTCCAATCTCTGCGACCTTACTGGCTGCCGCTAGCATATCTGGAAAAAGGGAATATCGATCCAGTTATTTTAGAGCGGTTATTTAGAAATGCTGTCTATGCTCTGGAAAAGCACGCTCTCTATTTGCGCGATCGAGGCGGGCTTGAATATCCTCCTATTCATATAGGGGGAATGCCTATTTCTTCAATACCCTCTTCGCGAGAATTACCTGCTGATATTGAGGAGGCAGACAGGTCTATGCTGGGCGGTGCTAGTTTGATGGGTTCTCACCATGACCCTAGCAAATTGACTGCGGATGACTTGTTTGAGTTAGAGGATTTTGATGATTCAGGATTCGCGTGATTAGGATTCAATTGTTGATTTGTTAGAAAGTAAACGTGAAATAGAGGATTGAGATATGGCAAGTAGAAGTAGGAACTCCAAGTATCAAGTTCAGCTAACAGATTCTGTGGTTAAACAGGTAGATGAAGGAGGAGATTCAGGTATGGGTACAGCGACAGAAAACTCGAATAGTTTCAAAGAGTGCGACTTAGAAAAGGTTGAGAAGTCTGCAACTAAAATTCATCTGATTGATGGAGAGAAAGGTGGGGTTGGCAAGAGCTTATTTGCTAGGCTTTTAATTCAGTATTTCTTGGATAAGAATTTTCCGTTTTTTGCCGTAGATACGGATCGCTCTAATCCTGATGTGTCTCGAATCTATGAGAGTGTATGCCGTGAAGCTCTATTTAGCGAGGACGAGAAGAAGTTTTACGAAGCGGATCGGATTTTTGAATTGGCGTTTGAGAAGAGCGTAATTGTCAATTTACCGGCTCAGGTTTATCCTTTGGTGACTAAGTGGATGGGAAGGAACAATTTAATTGAGTTGGGGAAGCAATCTCGTATTAGTTTTTGCAAGTGGTTTATTTGCACGGGGGGCTACGATAGCGTGCAGCTCTTTTTGAAGTCAGTTAAGCATTTTGACAATAAGATTGCTCATGTCCTCGTCCGCAATTTAGGATTGGAGGATGATTGGAGTTCTGTGGAAGAGATGGAGGAGGTGCAGAATGCGATTAAAAAATATGAGGTGAAGGTGATTGATTTCCCTAAGTTTTATTCGCGGGAAAGGAATGCGATCGATGCACGGGGGATAACTTTTGATTTGGCAAGGAATAGTCAGGAACTAGGTGTGTTGGGCCGGCAGCGGATTAAGTCATTTATGTTGTCAGCTTATGAGGCCTTTGAAACTACGGGGATGTTGCCGTGAGTTATGGTGCTGTTGATACTAAATCTTTGCTTGATATTGCTTTAGAGGGGCAATCTGAGGAGTATCGGCGCAAGGTTTTGGAGTTGGCTTTTAAGGGGAAAATTGAGCCAACTGACCCGATTTTTCTGATTTTGTTGGCGACTGGCCGCTTGGAAGTGCTGATTCAAGAGAGTCCGAAACCGGAGGATTTTGAGTTAGCGTTCGATCGGTGGGTGGGGCGGATTAATAAGACTTTGGCGAGTTACGAACGGGTGGCGGTTGAGAAGCAAGAGGGGCAAATTGCTGAGGCTGTGAATTCTCTGGTGCGTCAGACGGAATTGAGGAGGGTGGCGACTTCTGCGGGTTCTTTGGTGGTGGCGGCGGGTATCCTGTTGACGACGTTGGGTATTGGTGCTTTGATGGGATGGATGGGTTTACTTGGGTCGCAAGGAGGGTTTGCGCCGGGGAAAGCGGTTCATTTGACTCAGGAGCAGGCGGAGGCTTTGCGGTGGGCGACTAGCGCTGAGGGGAAGTTGGCTCGGAATTTGATGAGGTGGAATTCGGATAGTCTGACTAATTTAGAGTGTAAAAAGGATGTCAGGCGTTTGGGGGTGACTCTGGAAGTGGCGGGGCGTGCATCTACGTCCGGATTTTGCACTATTTGGGTGGAACCTGTAAAGAAGCGTAAGTTTAGGGATTAAGTGCTTGCGGTTTTATGCAGTGTCTTTGTCCTCTGGCTGAAAAATCCGATTTGAATCGATGTAGACAATTAGTTCCCAAAGGAGTATTTCAATGAGCGCTCAAGAACAGATGAAGGTAGTTCAATCAATTTACGACCAGTTTTTTGCCTCATTGACTGAAGCACCATCGGGCAAACCAGCAGTAGGCTCGAAAGATAATATTTTTGTAATTATGGAGAAGAAAGGTCGTTTAATTCGTTCTAAAGATTTTGTAAACCCTTGGACTCCAGGTAATACATCGGGAAACCAGCAAGCTGCCGTGAATTTAGCGGTCTTAGCCAACGAGATTCCGCAGGTGGCAGCGATCTATGCTGATAATAAATCAAGGGTTACAGAAATTTATCAACTGACGTTGAATGCTCAAGTTATTCCTCCTGCTCCTAATCCTCAGGCAGAGAAATCATATGAAGATGCTTATAAAGTACTCTACAGAGAGGTTACAAAAAAAGATGATGATACAGGAGAAACGATAACCTCAACGTTTGAGACTTCCAGCTACAAGGAATATAAGGAGAAGAAGGGGAAGTATGAAGATGCTGTAGCAATATTTGGGAAAGAGTTTGTAGATGCAAATCGAACGGAAGAAGGGCGAAATAACTGGCCTATATTGGGACGAAGGTATCAAAGTGATGTAGACGATGCTTGGGATGCTTGGCGTGCCACAGATGCAACAAAAGTCGAGGATGCTTTAGCCGCAAAAGACCTGACTTCTAACAATGCAATTGGTCGTGCTTTTTTGGACTCAAAGAAGTTATTCGATTCCTACAAACAACTTTTAGATGGTACTTTTTATTGGCGTTCTCGTGCCGTACCATCGGACTGGCATGATCCAAGTACAGCAGTTGATTGGCCAGAAATGCAAGCATCCTCTAGTAGTTATTTTAACGAGACGAGCTCTGAGTTCACTAGTTACGGTGGTGGTGGCTTTGTTGGGTTAGGACTGTGGAGTGTCGGAGGTGGTTTTAATAGTACAGAAAAGGAAGAACATTTTCAATCTGAAAGTGAAAATATAAAGGTACGCTTTAAGTATTCAATTGTGACCATTGATCGCCCTTGGTTGAATTACACGCTTTTCAAGCTTCCTGGTTGGAGTGTCTCAGGTATTAATCCTAAATTTTTCTCTAACGGGACTAAGCAAAACCAAAAGGATAGCCTGATCCCGTTACTGCCCCAGGCTTTCATTGTAGTTCAGGGTGTAGAAATTACTGCAAAGTGGGGAAAGACTGATCGGGATATTATCAATAAAGCTGTTAGCGGTTCGGGTAGCGTTGGTTGGGGACCATTTTCTGTTGGTGGTTCCTACAGCCATAGTTCTAGTGATGATACAGCTAAGGCAACATTTGCTGATTCTACATTGAAAATTCCCGGTGTGCAGATTATGGGTTGGATTTGCAATGTAGTGCCAGCTTGCCCTCCGCAGTGATTAAGTTTCGCGATCTGAACAATTGCTAATTAGATGTATAACTCGGCAGTGGGGGTAGTTAAATACTCCCACTATTTGACTCATTAGCTAATTGAAAAGATCAAAATAATGATCAATAGAGCACGATGGAATGTTCACAGTAACAAGTTTATAAATTCTCGGCTACTTTGATACAGTCATTCCCTTTCACTGCAAAAATTCTCTAGAATCACCTGTTGAGGAAGCTGAATAGATGAATAAACCTTTATACGATCCAAGCAACTATCGTCCTGGTATGCCTGGGTGGACAGGACAGATTGGTAAACTTGCTTTTGTAAATACTACTGAAAAGACTGTCTTTGTCAAGCTGTATCATCCCGACGCGCCAGATCGAGTATACAGTACTCATCAAATTGACCCTGATCAAAACATCTATCTAGCTGACTCAGTGGGTATGGACTGGGGAATACAGGTTAATGACTCACCTATACGAATTGTTGGTTTAGTCTCTGATTGGAACCTTTTTGAGGGAGAGCACATTTTTCAAACATGGCCAGATAGAGTTAGATTCTTTAGTGAGATTCCCTTGTACGATCCAAGCAACTATCGTCCTGGTATGCCTGGTTGGACAGGACAGATTGGTAAACTTGCTTTTGTCAATACCACTCAAAAGACTGTTTTTGTTAAACTGTATGATCCTGACGCTCCTAATCGGATACACAGTACTCATCAAATTGACCCTGATCAAAACATCTACCTAACTGATCCAATAGGTATGGACTGGGGAATTCAAGTCAATGACTCACCTATAAGAATTGTTGGTTTAGTCTCAGATTGGAACCTTTTTGATGGGAAGCACATTTTTCAAACATGGCCAGACAAGGTCAAAGTTGGAAATCCCCAAACAGCTTTGAATGACACAATAGAGCAAATATATCAATTTTTATATGAATCTTTAACAGGAAATTCATCAGGACGAAACCCTATAGAACAAAAAAATATTTTCTTGACAATCAATATTCCTGGAGAAATTGTTGATACCGATCAATTTGCAAATCCATGGCTTCCCGATAACACTAGCGGCTCAACTGTAGCGCTTGAAAATTTCGCTTTGCTAGTAAACTCTATTCCTCTAGTTTCGTATAAGCATATACCAAGTGGAAGTTTTGTTGACTTTGTTTATGGAGAAATAGTAGCTAACGCTAACGTTCAAACCGTTTCTCCTAATCCAAGTGAAGTTGCTACTTACGAAGCTGCATATAACCTTTTATACGTTGATTCTCATAGTGTTGATACTTTAGGGAATCCCATAACGATGAAAATTGAATCGTTGGAATACCGGGACTACTTAGATAAAAGAGCAACTTATAGAAATGCTTTGTTGGAGTATGCTAGCTCATCCTCACAATATAGCGAATTAGATCCCGTGAAATGGGCACTTTTAGTGCCAGAACTTGATAAAAAAGTTAGTCTAGCCTGGTCTAATCTTCAAACTCCACAATCTTTGAAAATTGAAGCAGCCTTAGACATTTTACGAAGTGCTGGTTCCTCAACTATTGCAACTATGTTTAGCAATGCAAAACGGATTTATGAAACTACTAAGCGTGCCAGTTTAATCAATCCGCTACTAACATGGCATCTTACTTCTGCATTTCCAACAAAATGGTTTGATGTTGATTCGATCAATTTTACGCCCATCGCCACTGAATTCTTTTCTCTGGAGTTTGCTCGTGTTGAAATTCGTCGTCCTTGGTTAAACCCTGACTTGTTTTCTTTTGAGCAATGGAGTGTAGCTGGAAGACAGAAGGGCAGCTATTCTACAGGCATCCTGATAAACAATAAGGGAATTTTTCCATTACTACCAACAGGGTTCATTATTGCTCGTAATCTCAGCGTTACAGCTAATATAAACGGTGCTAATGTTCAGTTATTATCTCAGCCTAAACTACAGATTATTGCTTGGATAAATAGGGTAATTCCCTTTTGTCCGCATAGCTAATAGTAATGGAGAGTGTACTTGGAATCGATTAGTAGCACAAGCTAGCTAACAATCCCGTTGCACATCGACCCTATCGAGATGGCTGGTTGAGTTCGAGAGGTTGTTCACGGCAGGTGAACGGGGTTGTTAGATTACGAGGTGAGTTTTTAACCAATTTAGGTAAAACTTCAAGAATCTTTCCTGCGAGCGCATTACCCAATTCCCTCGGCTCCAGCTTATGCAATCCACCCCCGTAAACGCGCCCTTCACCCATCAACGCCTCATCAGAAATGCGATCGAGCGCCTGCCACACCTCCTTAAGCAATTCTGGCTTCTCTAAAAGCACTTTGGCAAGGGCAGGTTTAGGATACAACATCAAATAGACATTCGTAGCCGTAGCCATTGAATGATTCAGAATAAATCGAAAAGGTCTACCTCTACCAGTATCCTGACGGCCCATATAGGTACAGAGTAAAGGCGAAGGAGGACGTTTTTCCTGAGAATACCAGGGAGAGCGATGCTTGCACAGGTAGCGATCGCAAATTCCCTGCCTTACTCCCATCTGCAAATATTCCCAAAGCGATGGATACTTAGCTTTCACCTCCAAAGGAGGCAAATCACAAGAAAGCAGGAATAACAGGCGATCGAGAATCGGATTTCCCAAGCGATCGCCCTCAATCTCATCAACTGATAACAACCGGGGACTAGGCAAAACTGGCTTGAGAAACTCAAAGGGCAATTGGTATGCAGAAACTTGCTCGGGTGTCAGCACAAAAAAATTGTTCGCTCCCGTCGCCAGCCCCCGTTTAATAGTAAATAAGTCCTTAAGTTTCAACGGCTGCTCTTGAGAATTCACACTACCAGACATCAGTCCAAACTTAGTCCACTTAGCTGCACTGCGTAGCGACTCCACCGACACGATCAGCGACATTTTAGATGCTGTCAGACTCCCTCCATAGGTGAACTCAACAGCATGATTAGCAGGTGGCAAAGCTTTCTTAAACCAAACCACTGCTGATGTACAGAGTGCATCTTCAAACTGCACGTCAGCAGGATCGAAACAGTGAATTCGCAGCAGAGTAACGCGATTTAGCAAGTAATCTTTAATTTGCTGCCCGTAATTCACATCCATAAATCCACTGGGAATCAGCCACCCCGCTAAGCCGCCAACAGCCATACTCGCATCCGCAATGCACAAAAAATGGCAGTAAAGACTAGCCAACTGACTAAGTTTAACTCCCGCTGTTTGCTGTGCTAGCTGTTGCAGCCGCAGCTTTTCAACTCGGTTTAAATGATGGTGTCGCACATAGGGGGGATTGCAAATGACTAAGTTAGCTTTTGCCTCGTCAGAGTCAGGGGGTATCGCTTGGGTAAAGTCAGCGATATTCAGATGTAGCGAAGTGTCACTCCAAAGCTTAATCGCTTCGTTCCCGTAGTGGGGGTCAATTTCATAGCCGACTGCTTTAACAATTTGCGATCGCCCAAATTGCTGCAATAATGCCGAGTAAAAAGAACCTGTACCAAAAGCCGGGTCGAGAAAACGAATCTTAATATCCGACGGCAACAGCATTGAAGCATATTTGAGAATATCTGCTGCCAGTGTTGGAGGCGTAGCAAACTGACCTAGCTTATTTCGCTGAGCTTGAGTTCTAGCTCCATCCAGTTGCGATTGCCGCAACATTCGTGTCAATTCAATTGTTGCAGTTACATTCATATCCCAAACAGCCCCAAATCCTCAATCCGATGTTCCCAAACCCAGTCAATCCCTTCTGCCGCTTCATAACCCAAATAGCCACTGTCAAAGTAACCGCAAAGAAACAAAATAAAACGCACGTTATTGCCGTAGTTACTCCTCAATTGAGTCATTTTAATAGCTTCTTCCTTGCGTCGCTTATTGGGATTGGTATAGTCACCGGCTGATTTCGCTTCAATCAGTAACGGAAATTCACCGGGGCTAGAATTAATTGGCGCGATCGCAACATCAATAGGGATATTAATTTGTTTGGTGCCGGACTGTAAAAGTACCGGGATATTGAGCCGAAACGAGAAAGTCCCCGGTTGCATTGTCTCAAAACTTAATCCGGCTCCTCCTCTAACATAGGAATAACCACGCTGTTCCAGCCATTGTCTGATCATAGCAAGCTGTCTTCGTTCTTGAGCGTTGCGAACGATCGGGTCAGAAATAGCACCGCAAAGGCGATCGGCAACAATTGTCGCTGCTCTTTGAACTTCAGTCTCCGTTGGCTGCTGTCCGCTTTCTAGCCAAGGAAAAATATCTTTGTCGAGCAGTCGTGCAATAATTTGACTAATTTTTGTGAGTTCAGCATCCAGAGTTGCAATGTCTGCCCGGGGCGGAATTCGCTGTTTCTCTTCCATATTTTTGACCAGGTTGGGCGACACTCCTGCTAAACCGATCAGGCGATCTCGCGCAATTGGCGGCGCTGCCGCCATGCGTAAAATGGGCAAAACCTCTGGATGCTGTTGCAGCAGGGCGGACGTGATGTTGGTTAGATTGGCTGTTTCTGCTAAGGCGGATTCAACTTGTTGAGTGGTAGCAATGCGAGTGTCGCGGTAGGCTTTTGGAGCGAACTGCATGAACCAATTGTTATAGAAGTCTACCGACAGGGCAATATCGGGTTTCCACAAGTGTGGTTTGTCGGCATTAACTGGCACTGCACCTCCTCTAATCGCGACCCTCGCCTAAATAGCTTAGATTACTGGAACGTCTCTGTTGTATTATCCACCAAGCGGTTGCTCTTGAAGCGGATTTAGTCAACTAAACCCGCGCGAAGGGCTCTGACAGCAGCTTGAGTGCGATCGTCGCAAGACAGCTTATTGAGGATATTACGCACATGAGTTTTCACAGTACCGAGAGAAATGTATAGCTGCTTGCAAATTTCCTCATTGCTGCACCCTTCAACAATCAACTCTATAACCTCTTTTTCTCGTTCTGTTAAAGGGTTCGCCATTAACAAATGACTGTATTCTGGCTCGACTCCATTGATTGACACAGTGGAAATAGTTGCTGAGTTAACAGCTTCCTTGAAAGGGTTATTCATGCGAGCCAAAACGATTCTGGCAATTGAAGAATCGATCCAGTTTTCACCAGCATTTGTCTCAACAACAGCTTCCACTAACTTTTCAAAACTGACATCTTTCATGCAGTAAGAGTCGGCTCCCGCTGCAAAAGCTGCCAGCACGGATTCCTCATTATCCTGCATCGTTAAAATCAATACTTTCGGTTGGTTCTCCACGCTTGGAGTTTGGGCAGTTTGTATGTATTCTTTGAACCTTTTTGTCAGTTCAATCCCATCTACTAACCCCGGTAGTCCGATATCAACGATCGCTACGTCAGGCCGGGTTTTCTCCAGTAAAGTTATCCCTTGCAGGCCGTTAGCTGCCTCTCCGATAAATTCGAGTTCTTCGCAGTCTTCTAAAGCTGCTTTGATTCCGGCCCTTGTCAGGTGGTGGTCTTCAATTAAGGCAACGCTAATTTTATTCATGGTTTGTTTAAAAAAAGGACAATTGTACTTCAGCGACACGAGTGTGTCCAAGGTAAGCTGTCGTGCATTTAAATTACATATGGTCTGTTCCCCGTTTTCCGTTCCCTGTTCCCTTTCACTAAATCCTCACACCCTATTTAAATGCTGAACAGCTTATAACCTATGCGCTTTTTTGTATCCAAACAAGACTTTTAGAGCGAGATAGGGAGCCGTACAGTAAATGTGCTGCCTTGACCCACCGTTGATGTCACGTCAATGCTGCCAGAGTGGGCTTCTACAATCCGGTGGGACAAATGCAGCCCCAAGCCGCAACCTGCTCTAGCATGGTTTCCGGTGCGAAATCGTTCAAACAGCGAGGCTTGTTCTGAGGCTCTGATGCCGGGGCCGGTGTCTTCTACGCTAATGCTTACCGACTTGATATCTGAACGGACAACGATTTTCACACAACCAAAATCGGTGAATTTAATGGCATTTCCCACTAAGTTGGTGATGACTCGGCGGAGTTCGAGGCGATCGCCCTCAATCCGCAGTGGTTGTGGGTCAGGCTCGTCGAAAGTTAGGACAAGTCCTTTATCGATAGCCACAGCCTCCAGTTCCTTGACAACTTCTTTGACCAGTTTTTTAAGGTCGAAGGGGGCAATCGCGAGGCTCTTGGAACCTGATTCAAATCGGTGAACCTCTAGTAAAGTATTGACTAACGAAAGCAAATTTTGGTTACTGTTGCCGATGGTGGCGATCGCCTCTACCGCTTGAATGGGCAGTTCACCGAATTTCCCTCGTTTGAGCAGGATCAGCATTCTATCAGCGGCAACTAGGGGAATCCGCAAGTCGTGGGTAAGACGAGCCACAAAATCCTCTCGTGCCTTTGTCATTTCCAGCATCGCATCTATGCTGTGTTTGAGCCGGAGGAGGCTGCGGACGCGAGCCAGCAAATCATTTACCTGGATGGGCTTGCAAACAAAATCGTCAGCGCCCAAGTCGAGTCCATCTGCTATGGTCATTGAGTTGTCAGCCGCAATTAACAGGATGGGGATAAAGGGAAGTTGAGGATTTGAGCGAATTCTGTAAGTCACTTCGTAACCGTCTACTTCTGGCATCATTACATCCAACAGGAGTAAATCTGGTGGCGACTCCTCAACCTTAGCTAAAGCATCAAGGCCGCTGGAGCTCGTGCTGACGCAGTAGCCTTCTTCTGAGAGAATAGCCTGCATAATAAATAAGTTGTCAGTTGTATCGTCAACCGCCAAGATTTTACTGGGTTTATCTCTCATTGCCCTGAATTTTTCTCCCGCCTCCATCCAAAGCTTACGAACGAGTCCATATCTTCTGACTCAGCCTTTTGGCGGATAAAACTTAAAAACTGTTGATAATCTTGAAGCTGCTTGGATTCTTCCAACTTTCGCTGCTTTCTGATTCGCAGCAAGTAGTCTTTGAGGCGAACGTACCGCCAACCAACTTGAAACCCCAGCTCGTATATTTGAGTTGCTTTTGGGTTCGCGGTCGCGTTGAGTAAGGTTTGTGCGACGCTTGGCGAGTCGAAGTCAGAAATTGTTCTCCTGCTTTGTTTTCCATCCTTACAGCCTTTCCAAAACTCTTTGCTGCTAGTTGAAGTTTGGATGGAAATCTTGTACTCTTGGAGCGTCGATTCAAGCCAATCTAAGTCTTGTTTTCTGTCGTTCGAGAGTGAATCGTTTGGCTGATACTTATTCCAGGCGCGAGCAAAAGCATTTAGCGAATTTTGAAAATCTGCCAAAAAACAGTCTAACAGGGTTTGATACTTTGACGATGGTGAAAGTCGGCTGCAGTTTGAAAGAGTGTGAGTTTGTGGCATAACTGTCAACATAAGCAAAACTTGGTTTTAGTTGGCTTTTTTCGATTTCATCTCCTGTCTCCAACCTATCAACTGCCAAGGTTAAGCGAGTTCTACCTAAAAGCTGATTTTTCATTCAATAATGTTGATTAAGATGCTTGTTAGCGCGACTTTTGTTTTTAGAGGAATAGTTGTAGGACTTACACATTGACAAAATGATTATATAGATGTCAAATGGGTTCGATGGGAAAATGGAGTTAGTGATCAATACTCCGGACAGTTTTTGGAACGATACTACAAGCTTACGCGGGGCAAGGAGCATAAAAAAGTCGAATTAAATGTAAGTCAGGGGTGGAGCTGACATTGATTTAATTATCCACAGTGGCTCAAAGTCAAGCGAGCATAAGCCATTGGGCCATATAAAAACTGTCCGGACTATTGTGAATTGAGAAGTTCAAAAAATAATCACGGTTGCTAACTCCAGTCCAAGGATTGATTAAAATTAGGCGATCGCAGAGCTATCAGAGGTACTCACAATACAATCATTTTGTCAATGCGTAAGTCCTAAGTTGTTCGCTCCAGTATTGCTAAGCTTTTTTCTAATCTGCTAAGACGGATTCTAGCTCTGTTAGGATTTTTTGGAGGCGCTTCTGCTTCTTTGGATCGCTCCAAGCTTTGGACTTGTTCGCTTTTGTTAAAGCTCCCTTTATTTGGCTTTTGAGATTTTCTTCCGGTTCTTCTCCCGAAGTACCTGCCTTTAAATCCGCGATGCGTTCTTTAATCTGAGTTAAAGATAGACCTTCAGCGATCGCGGCTTCTAGAAGCGACTTTCTTGCCTGCTCGTCTTTAACTTTGGCGATCGCTAGCGCCTTGGTGTACTCGATCTGACCCCGGCGCAGGGCTTCTTGGATGTCGGACGGCAGCTTCAGCAGTCCCAGTCTGTTGCTGACGAAAGACTCCCATGACATCCGCCCCAATTCGCTAAAAACCTTGACGACTATTTGCATTTCATGATGAATGATAACGTTATCATTCATCCTCTGTACGTCATTTTGCATCCGGTAGAGCAGCCGCACCACCTCTTCTAGATCGTATTCAAGGTAATGGGAGAGCAGTTGCAAGATACCCTCCGTTTCTTCGACTGGGTTGAGGTCTTCCCGCTGGAGGTTCTCAACTAATGCGACGCGCAGAGCTTGCTGTTGGGTCAAGTCCCGAACGATAACAGGAACTTCTGTCAATCCCACTTCTCTAGCAGCTCTATACCGCCTTTCGCCAGCTACTAGCTCGTATTTTTCATTTCCCAAAGGACGGACTAATAGAGGTTGGAGAATTCCATCAGTTTTTACTGACTCAACCAAAGCCTGCATAGCTTGGGAGTCGAAGTATCGGCGAGGTTGAGAGGATGGAAGCTTTATCGACTCAATCGAGAGCAGTTTTTCTGCTGTTGGTTCTGCCACTTCTTCATCTCCAAACAAAACGCTCAAATTTGCCTTACCTTTATAGGGCTGGTCATTCTTACTTGACATTGAGTTTCTCCATCTTGGCTGCTAGCTGGTCTAATATTTTGACGACGGGATTTTTAGGTTCGTAAACAGCAAGCGGGACTTGTTTCTCGGAAGCATCCGCGAAAGCAGTTATGCGCGGGATGGGAGTGTAAACGGGGCCGAAGGTCGTAAACTGCTCGCTCATAGCCTTGAGAGTCCGCTTATCCTGAGAGTTGGCAGCAGCATAGCGGGAGGGAACAAAACCAGCTATCTGCAAAGAGCGGTTTCCTTTCTTTCTGATTCTCGCTACTGTTTGCAACAGGAGGTTGGTGCCCTCAAAGGCTTTGTAGTGAGTCTCAACGGGGACTAAGACATGAGTAGCGGCTACCAGGCTGATGTAGCTGAGCAACCCTAAACTGGGAGGGCAATCTATGAGAATGAAGTCGTAGTTGTCTTGAATGGGGGCGATCGCATCCTTGAGGCGAACTTCCCGAAAATCCATGTTAACCAGTTGAATTTCAGCCGCACTGAGGTTGATGTTGGTAGGAGCCAAATCCATACCGTGAATGCCCGTGTGGATGGACATAGGCTCCTCATTGACAATGGCATCAAACACAGTTTTATCCAAATTCTGAGAGTCAACCCCCATGAAGAGCGTCAGGGAACCTTGAGGATCGATATCGATAAGAAGAACCTTGTGGCCTCGCTTAGAGAGGTGGTAGCCGAGATTGAGCGCGATCGTGGTTTTCCCCACACCGCCGGCTTGGTTGAACAGCGAGATTATCTTTGTCATGAGTTGCCCTCCTGTAGCGTGCCACCATAGTTCCAATCCTGCGTGCAAAAGGAGGAGGCGGTTAAAACTGTAAGCATATTTGCACTCTTGTTGAAGTTTGGGGATGTCTGTACTTTAGGTATGAACCGTCACTATCCCCCGACAGTTTTGTAAAAAAACTATAGTTATACTCTCATATAAAAGTGATATCTCTGAAGGCGCATTAGGAATTTTTTTATTTTTTCCCACTCGGAAAGGCAATTGGCAACAGTGACCATGCCGTTGCTGTAAAAGACAACGGCAATGCGGTCGGGTATAAATGTAGGCAGGTGACGCTAAATACTTCTAAGCTCGCTCTTTCATTGACTTGTAGGGATAAGGATAGTTGATTGTTAGTTTGAGCGAGCCAGGAAGTACCTCTGGTTGATTAATAATGCAGTAAATGAGATATCCAGCCCGTTCTACTTCTGTCCAAGCCAGAGGCGAGAACTGGGCTGACTCACAAATGGCGCGTTTAACCAGTCCCGGTCTGCTGCGGTTCTCAAACAGAGCTTGCACGAACTGGGTGGGATTGGCTATGGCAGGGGACAGAAGCTTGCAAAATTTTCTAGGATGAACTGTCCGAAGGTAATTGATAGCAGCTTGTCCATTAAATGCTTCAACTAGAGATGGGGAAATTTGCAAGTGCTGGAGCAGCAAGTCCATATCTTCATCAGTATTGGTTACTGCCCATAAATTATCCTCGAGCCACCCCCAAACTATCTGCTCAGCCTCTTTGTGAGTTGCTACCAAAAAGCGATTTCCTTTGTAGGTAAACCCTAATACGTGGGGCAGTTGGGGGAGAGACCAGTCGGCAAAAGTGCGATCGCTGTCCAGTAGCAATAGGACGGATGCTAGTATGTGCCTCCTGCTGTGCCGCAGCGGATCGGCCGGTACAGGCTGTCGAGAGCTGTGTTGATGGTCAAACTGCATGGGAACGCCGTTCTCCTGTTGACAGTAAAAGTTACTGATTTAAGCTAAAAGCTAAAGGCTGTAAACTAAATCCGCCGTCCCTCCTAATTTCCCACTTCAAAAGTCATCGGCAATATTAATCTTGCGGACTATTAAAATGCGATCCAAATGTAAAAACTATCATCCGAGTGGCTGTTGTTTTTTGTAATTCCAGCTAGTTATGGCAATAGGCAAAAAGCGTTTGTTAGACGCCTTTTTTTCGGGACAATACTTTTTGATAAAACAATTACTGGTTCAATGTTCTATGCCTTGAGAACTAAAGTTAGTTACAACTCCAGACGTATCGAGAGCGACAAGAGCACATGATAGGTTGATTGCTAAAATATCGACGCGCTTTTAGGTGGCGGTACGCTTATGTTTTTAGACACCATACAGAGATTTTCCCCTGAGTATATTTTGAGGCTAAAACAAATAGGGCTGGCTTTTTTTGAGAAGATAGCAACTGATCGAGCAATAGCTGGAGAAACCCAAGATTTTTACCAGGGATTACTTGCAGGATTGGATCGGGCAGTTAAATTAATAGACGAAGAAAGCGGAGTACAAACGCTTAGTCTTTTAGAAGCTAAAATAGCAACTTTTATCAATGATGGAGGAGATGATTCGCCCCAACAACATCCAAGTTCAAATTCAGGAGGAGGCGACTGTAAGCTATCAATTTGTAGGTTGCCTGCTAGTTCCATTTCTCAACTCAGACAAATTGGAACAGGAACCCATTGCGAACCGGCTCTAGAAGATTGCATCTGCCTCGCCGAGACTCAAGATTTCTATCACGGCTGCCTTGCTGCTATTGATTTTGCCCTGTCCTTGGCAGGTGAGAAATATGCCTATGCTCAAATCAGTCTGGTAAAAACTAACGCAGCCAATTTCATCGAATTAAACAAAGATTGGGAGCGCCGAGTTCTCGAGCTTAAAGGATTATCTTCTTCAAAGAGGCAAGATGGGCAACCAAAACAAAATTTGCTGGTTTGGCTTTCGCAAGCAGATGGTGACAATCAAGTTGGGACGCTGGGTAGTGAAGCAGAGGGCGATGAAGCTGATTCGCTCTCGACAGAAGCGGGGGCTTTAGCTGAAATACAGGAGCAAGATTTAAAGAGCGATCGCTCTAATTCCAGCGAACTAACCATACCTCTTGCTTCTAGCAATTCGGCTATTTTGAAAGACCAGAATGAAAGTCAAGAGGGAGTCCGAGAACAGTTTACAGAAGAGGTAGTAAAGCTGGAAGAAGAAGAGCGCTTAGAGCTAGAGAATTTGCTATCTGGGGCTTTATTAGATGGCTATCAACAGTTGAAGCTGGGGAAATCCAAGATTATAGAAGATTGGACAGTATTTTTAGAGGAGGGTGACGCAATCAGGGTGATTTCAGATCGAGACAGCCACATTGTGCTGCGGATTACTTTAGAGGGTGAAGTGCAAAGCGCTTTATCTTATGGCGATGCAGAGGTTTTGGGTACAATTGTAAAAGAAAACTCTGAGGATTTGGCTATATTTTCTAAATGGTTAGAGCCGATAATTCCGAATCCGTCAGCGGGCGATTTGAATGCTGATTCAGTACAGCCAGCAGCCACAATGGATATTCAGCAGGTAAAAATGGCTGAGTCTATTCTGCCAACGGCTCAAAGAGCTTTTGAGTATTTTCTCAATTATGCACGCGATCGCGTGGAAGAAACTGATGAGTACACCCGCGTTCGGGTAGGAGATTTGTACGATCTGATCGTGGGAGAGTCTGAAGGGGTTTCGGTGTCTTCTCTGACTGTTTCTGTCCGAGGGGAGTTAATCAAAGTTCGTGGAGAAGATTTGGTTTTAGCTCAGGGTATTTCCTCTGAAGATATTGATTTTTGGGCAGTGGTGGCAGAAGAGCTAGATCGGATAGAGGCGAGGAATAGGGATTGGGAGCGATCGGAACCAGATAGTGCAAGTGGTTTAGGGCGCTGAATCGCTGGAAATATAATTTTTCAGGAACAGGGAAAATAGTAGCTTCAGCGCGGCTTTTTTGCTGCAAAACTTGCAGGCTGTTGCGGTAGGGGTTTAGCTGTTGAGTTACGACCTTAGCATAGCACCTATGCACCTCGTCTGCAACACTTAAACACAGCGTGTAAGCTGTTAGACTTGAAAAAGTAGTGTGAAAGTAACGCAGGCGTGACATGATAGGAAGAAATGCGCTCAAAATTCCTGTGACGAAACGAGTAACTGTTTATCTGCCAGATCCGATTTACGCTTGGCTTGAAGAGTGGGCGATGGAAGAACAGCGCCCTGTAAGTAACTTGTCAGCGTTTTTACTGGAGAGAGTAGTCCGCGAACATAAGGACAAAGAACTTGGTAGAGGGGTAAAAAAGAATGAATCCAGCAAGGATTGACCCTTTTACCCTTCCATCTTAGTTAAAGGTAATAAGCTGTAATAGATCGCCCGTTACAGTCTACACAGCAGCCAATACCAGAAGTGCCTGCAATTGTTATCCCGCTCGTTGGATATAGACCTTAACGCCATCTATACAGATACCCGCCTGGTCTACATTACGATCGCAACCTGTAATCAGACAAGATAAGACCTACAGATTACGGTACATTTTTTAACAGTTTCCCTATCAGAGTGAGGTAAGCGTGCCGACTGCGTGTCTGGAGTCAAGGATAGTATTTGCTTCGAGCGAGGAGCTATTTCAGATTAAAGCGCTTGCCGATGCCCATCGGCAAGAGATAGGCTTTGTGAATCAGGCTGTTTTGGTAGAAGCGATCGCAAAGAGTGAAATTCTTTATCTCCCCTTCGGCTTTCTCCACTTTCATCACCGTCGAGACAAAATATCTACCCTTTACCATCTTTGCGTTTCTCCCAACCACCGCAGGCAAGGCATGGGTCGTCAGCTTATTTCTGCATGGGAAGAACACGGCAGGAAGTGTGGCATTACAAAACTGCGCCTAAAATGCCCGTTGGACATAGAAGCTAACGGGTTTTACAACAAGATGGGATTTGATCGGGTACAAATTGAGCCTGGTAAACGCCGCTCTTTGGTTGTTTGGGAAAAGATATTATGCTCTAATATTCTCCTGACAATTCCCAAGTTTGTGGCTGCAGTAAGTGCTGGGGGTCCTGAGATTGAACGCAGTCGGCAGTTGTGGAATTCTAGCGGCGATCGGCGTAATCCCTTTGAAAACGTTCTTTACTCACCGATAACGTGCCCAGCTTCTACGACAGAATACTTTCGTCAACAAAAAGATGTGGGAAACATTTCGGAAGTCTGGCTAGATTGCGGTGCATATCAGGTGCAACAGGGGAAATTTACTTACGATCAACTGCTGGAATTTTTAGATAATTTTTATCGCAATAATACCTGGGCAGATGGGTATGTATTGCCCGATATCGTACCCATCTCAACTGATTCAGAGGAAATAGTGGAGTACAAAGTTCGCGAAACGCTTTACCATTGCGAAAAATTTTTCGGTAAAATGCCTGTTTATGTACAAGAACGCGCGATCGCCCCCGTACACGGACGCACTATCAACCAAATCAATCGCTGCATTGAAACCTATGCAAAAATGGGTATTACCCGTATCGGCTTTGGCTCTTGGGGAACGTCAGGGCCCAACGGCAGCGTTAATATGATTTCTGAATCTAGTTTGGCATTGTTTAAGATTGTTGGCAGTATCGCCCGCGAAAAAAACATGAAAGTTCACTGCTTTGGCATTGGCGGCCCAAACAGCTTTTATCGCCTCCGCAACAACTCCCTTGTACCCCATAGCTTAGATAGCTCAACCTGGTCAAAAGCAGGAGCCTTCGGCAGCATTTTTTTTCCGGGTACTTCTCAAATTCAAATTACCGTTAGACGCGGTTTTGAAACTACTAAAACTGGTCTAGAGGAACTCAAAAAATCTACGCAACATTCATGTTACTTTTGTCAAAGTATTGATAAATTGAGAACCAGCCGAGAATATCGGATTATGCACAATTTGACTGCTTGGTTAGATACTTTAGAACGCGCTTTATGAGCAATAAATTAACTTTACATATTCAGCAAAATACTACGCTAGAAAGAGTAGCTATAATTCTTGATTTTTTGAGGAATAAAGAAACAAATTTTGAACAACTTGGAGCTAGTTGTAATTTAGGGCTTTCCGTTCTCCAAAAAGTGGTATTTCCATTCTTGCGGAATCTTTCAATTATTTCAAAAAAAAATCCACCCTCACTGACACCTCTTGGTCAAGTTGCAGCTAAAATTCAAGAGTCTAACCCCGAATTGCTAGGAGATTTTTTACATTTAGTAATTTATAATCTACACCAAGAAGAAGCTGAAAAAAGGTTTTCTTGGACTTATGCTACAGTTGTACAACAACTCTGGTTGCGAAAAGAAGTTGTTTTATCACCGCCCGAAAAAAAGTCCCTAGTTGGAGAAGTAATTGAAAAGGCTGCTGTGAAGTTTGAACTACCTACCAGTGAAATAGCATTTAGTGATACGAGTGTGGCGGGTGTCCTCAATTGGTTGCGATCGCTATCGCCCAGTGTCATAGAACCAGAAGGCAAATACCAAAACTTCAGTCGCCGCTACTTCAGTGCCGCTCCTATTTTACTTCAGGCAGTAGACACAATCTACAAACAGCGACAACGAACCTATGGAGTCAAGATTTTCTTACGGGAAGAAGTTCAAGACGCTATCTGTCAAATGTTGTTGCTAGATCCCAGTGGATTAGATGGTAGCATAGATAATGCTAAATGTACCTATGATTATGACCAAGGTGGCTTATTTGACTCTGGCTATGAAGGGGGGTACGGACAATGGGTAATGCTGACTAAATCCCCTGATTGGACTCAGTTACTTTAGGTAAAAATTGACATTCTCCGAGACCAATTTTATATTTACAATCCATGAAAAGATTATTAGAACAACTAGATTCAATCCAAGCAATTGTCGATACAGTCAATCCCTTCCAGATAGAAAACGATCCTCAAGAAGTAGCCAGAATTTATGATTTATATGCAAGCACCTATGATTCAATTGAGTTAGTAAAAACTCTAAAAGACCATTTGATTGAGGAAATTTGTAAGGGTAAACCTGTCAACGGCTACATAAGTGCTGACTACGGTTATGGCAAGACAGCAACACTAATTTATTTATGGCAGCAGTGTCAGAAGCATAAGATAGTAGCAGTGCCGCCGTTTAAGTTTAAAGAACTGGGAGACTTGATGGTTGCCACTTATGGCTGGATAAAAACGTGCGTCCAACCAGAACTTATTCCTCAAATTGAGACGCTATATCGCAAATATGGCTTGAAGTCTCAGCAAAATATAGCAGCAGAAATAGCGATTGAGTACAAGTTATCCGAAGACAAAGCTTTAAAAATTGTTCAACACTTAAAAAATGACACTACAAATACGGATAATGTTTTGAATTTTTGGCAGGAGACAGTTTCTATCCTGCGACAAGCAGGTTTTGCAGGTTTAGCAATATTTGCCGATGAAAGCCAAGAATTCCTGCGAACAGAAGAAGGTGCTAGCGTTCGCATCCAGATTTTGAGCAATTTAGTTAAGGGAATGCGAGCTTTGGGTTCTGTGCCTGTTGCATTAATCCTAAGTATGCCGACTACTCCAACTGAATCAGCTATTGAAGAACAAGCTGGTGATATTATTCACCGTATGAAGGAGCAAAAAGTCTCCATTAGATTAGCTGATGCGTACAACTCTGAGTTTGCAGGCGAGCTTTGGAATTTTTTGTGTGCCAATTTTCTGGAAGATAAGGCGCAGCAAAACCAGTTGGCACATCCAGCAACAATTGAAAGTTTGGGACAATTGTGCGCTCGAAAAGATATCAGCAATGGTCCTCGCACGGTCATTGAAGTATTCAAACGCATTGTCCATTTTGCCCAAAATAATCAGCCTCCCTACACTCCTTTAGATTTGATTCAGGATTATCTAGAAGGAAAAGTGCAGTTATATGGCACGGAACAACACAAAATTAACAATACTATCAAAACCTTGGAGCCGTTGATATCCTTTCCAAAACACCCAAAAGGACAAGAGGTAATCAAGCTACTCGCTGGTTTTCCCTCAGGTGTTTCTGAAACCGTAGCTAAAGAATTTAACCTCTTAAAGGAGTTGAAAAAACTAGCAGAAGATGACAATTTTTACGGTCTGCATATTATACAGCCTACAGAGCGTAGCTTTGCTTTAGTCGCTCTTCTTCAGACAACCATCCCCACAGTTGTAGATAAAATCCTTAATCGATTTCGTCAGCAATGGTTTGGAGAGTGGAACGATGCTAAAAAAGAAGAGATGGCAACAACGATTATCAAATATGAAATTATACCTTTACTTTTTCCAGTTTCGAGAGGGGGTCAAAAAGCTAATTTTTCTTGGCGTTATAAAGGGGAGTGGAAGGAAGACAGATTTGGATTTTTTAACTTATTAACAGGCGCTCCTGAGAGATATAATGCTGATTTCCCCAAGCGTTCTATTGTTATCAGTGTTGGGAGTAAAAATTCCGGTTTAATGAAATTTAAACCCCCAGAAGAAACTCATTTAGATTGGCGATTCTACTTGAGTTTTGACCAAAAAGCAACTATCGTCCCACAAGTTTTAACTGCGATCGCGGGAACTAACCAAGTAGACTTCCATCTTCAGTTAAGTCGAAGTTTTGCAGGGGAATATCCGACAGCCTTCGGCTTACTTCGCAAAGTCATATCTGCTGAACAATGTTCGGTTTGTATGCTGCTGAGTTTGTCTCATTATATTCAAGACTGGCTCTCAAAAAATCCTGAAGTCAGTAAAGCCGATCGCTCTAGATTAGAACACCATCGTCAAGAGTGTCACCAGTATGCCATGCGATTGCTGTTTCCGGCGATTTCGCCTCAAACTTGGGAAATTGTGGGTCTAAAGGGTGTAAATGGCTCAGAGAGTAAACTGATCGAATCAGTGTTTTATCAGAAATGTAAAGCCTTATTTGCCGATTATAAGTCTTTCTACAATAGTCTGAATCCGACGTTACGAAAATATAAGTTACTGTTGGAAAAGATACCTTTATCTGTTCGCAAAGGTCGTCAGTTCTATCAAGTTTCCAAAGAAGAATTTGAAAATTTGTTTGAAATGGCGAGTTCTAGCCTACCCAGTGTTTTAGCAATTTTCAAACAACACGGTCTGATGAGTGGGGAGAAAATTGCCAAACGCAAAGAAGGAAATTCCAAAATTAAATTTACAGAACATCCTTTGGAATCGTTTATTCAAGAGAAACTGCAATTCCAAGGGAGAATACAAACAGTAAAAACGGGGTGGGGGCAGCAAGATGTTAAAGCATTAGAGTATTCACAGTTATGGAAAGCAGTTAAACTACTTGGCTATCTTCAAGAAGAGTTTCAAGAAGCTCTCGAATGGTTGCAACGGCGACGCTATATAGAGTGGGAGCGTTCGACGGAGGTTGTTCGCCAAGCTAGTTTGGAATTAGAGCCAGATGAGCTAAATGGTCAATTAAAAGAACTTCGAGTTCTGGTTTCTTCCTTACTTGAAACTTTTGATGAGACACTCTTACATGAAATCAACGAAAAGATAAATGAGGAGGAAAAAATTCTTGATGCTAACCACGAGTCTGAGATTGCTCTCGACCAAGTTCATAGAAATATACAATCCGCACATGAGCGTCTGGAAAAATTTTGCAATGAGAAACGGTCAACTCTGCAAAAAGAACTGCGTGCAATTAAACTCAAGCTAGAAAACTTTACCAGAGACTTAAATGCTTCTAAAGTTAGTCACATAATTGAGAGTCATAGCAATCTGGAAGTTTGTCTCAATGAACACAGAAAGACTTTAGAAAGGCAAGTGAATCAGCTAGATAAAGATTGCCAAAGTCTAGCTAGTTCGCTTAAAACAAATGAAACTGATATACTGACATTGCATCGTCAGCTAAAGCATTCTCAGCAGTTTTTGCCAACTTGCGAAAGCACTAAATTAAGACTTGAGGAGTTGGTAGACGGTTTAGAGAAATGGCGGATTATTCTAAATCGGGCACAGATGTTACGAGAGAATTTGAATAACGACCCAGTTCGCTTGATGCGTTATGATGATGACTTTGTTGACCGGGTTGTTACGCATTTCAGCAATAATCAGCTTGATAGTTTTCGACAGTACGATATACTGCAACAACCTTTGGTTGAACTTGAAGACGAAATTAATGGTGAGCGGCGATCGCGTCGAGAAGCTTTCGAGCAAATACTAAATCGCTACGAAGCGTTACTGGCTCTAATTTCAATTAATGAATCTCCTTTGAAAAATCGATGCAAATTTGATGATGAAGACCGGGATGGGTCTTACCACATTATGAAAGGAGTTTTGTGGGAAAATTTGCAAAAATTCTGCGAAGGTTTGGTTTCAGAATGGGAGCAACTAGAACGTGATTTTTCCTTTATTTCCCAAGCACTCGGCCACGATGTGACAGAGTTTTTGAGTCAACTTACTGATTTAAAAACACAGCTATCATTACAAAGAGAAAAGTTGCCATCTGCGCTCGACAACTTAACCAACCTGGAAGAACACATAAAAGAACTCAAATCTATTTTTGAACGCGGTCAGGTTCTTCAGGATAAATTGAAAGAAATTCATTTTAAAAGAGATGAAAATCTTCAGGAGGAAGAAAGACAGCTTTTAAATGCCATTAGCTCTGACAACAGTGCGATCGCCATTAGTCAACTTCCTCAAAATTTGCCACATAATCAGGAGGTATGGGAACTCTTAAAGACTTTGTACAAAAAGGGGCATCTAGAGATTATGCTTCGCCGTCGAGATTAATCTTTAAAGAGTGAGGACTCCAGCTCATTTGTTAACAGACCGCTCGCGATCGGTCTCTTCCGGCAGATGGTGTTTCTACCACTTCTGTTCGCTCCAGGTTGCGTTAGCAAAGCTTACCGAGGATCTGAGGTCTATGAGTTCTCCTCTCAAGGCGAGACCATAACGCTTTAACCAATTGCCTATTCGCCAGATTTGGTGATAACCTTGAGAAGGTAAGTTGCCTTCAGAAGGTCTTAACCCGTATAGCAGAGAGCAGTAAAATATTGTGACCTTAGTGTTTACTGCAATAGACTCAACCTTTTACTTATACGCTTAAAGGTACTATGTCCAAGATAATTCCAGTTTTTTACTTACCAAAAGAGTATTATGAAGAGGACATGAGGGTACTGGCGGAAGGGCTTGTAGCTAATAACGGTCAGATATTAAAGGCTGCATTGTCTTGGTTGGAAGGTAAGCTAGTTACTCATAAGGCACATAAAGGAAAGCCAGTAGGAACGCCCATGTCTGCTACAACTATAAAAAACTATTTAGCTGGTTTTTATGTTCTCGATATTTATAAATTAGATGGTCAGTTATATTCAGAAACTAAGCCTGAAAAAACCAGAGCATCAATTTCTGTTCAGTCTCAAATAGAAGTTATTAAACCCTTAGAGACTCTGGCTAAAAAGTCTTCTTCTATTGAAGTGTTTAATGAAAATTTAACTCAAATTTGTTCTCAGTATTCCCAAATTGTTAAAACTTACAGTAACGATAGATTTTTACTTTTTGAAAAGTATCAATTATCAGAAAACCCTGAACTGGCTAAACTTCAAGAATTATTAATACAACATTGTGGCTATAGCTATGTTGGTAATCCAGGGGTGGGTTATCTCGATCTGTTTTATAGACATAAGATACAAATTGACAATTACTTAAACCTTTTAGACTTTATTTTAAAAAATTACCGCGATATTGCCCAGAAAAGTCTGGGTCTAGTTCCAGTTGCTCAGATTCGTGATAGAATTATGACGCAAGGATCAGATTATACGGAAGAACACTTTAAAAAACATCTGATTCAGTTGCAACTGACTCACCGCATCGAATTAAGGACAACCAAGTCTCAGCTTGCCCGTAATATGGGAATTGAGTGTATTGACATTCGAGGAGTCAATTACGGATTTATCAAACTTCTAGAACCTGCTATTGCTGTCTAAGTATGTCCTATCAAGATGTTAAGGGAAACCTTGTACCGCCTGCTCTAAATCCCTACGTCGCTTCTGGCTCTGCTATGTCAGTATTAGAGCAGAAAGATGACTTTACAATTGTTCATACAAAGTTTATTAACAATCTCCTGGAAGAGGTTAGACAATCACTCAATATAAAGAGACCAATAAAACTATTTTTCGTTGGAGATTATGGATATGGCAAGACAACTTTATTAAATCTTATAGCCAAAGAATTTCATGATAAAAACGGCATCTGCATACCCATTAAATTCTCTGAGATAGTTACGCCTATTGCAGCGTCCAGCCAGCCAGATAAGCACTTTGAGAGTCTTCTGGGAGCCATTTTCACCAAGATGTATAACGTTTTGATTAGAGAAGGATGTTTGACTAAACAAGATGAAGTATTATTCGAGAAGATAGAGTTTATCGATTTATTTGAAGTTTTTTTTGAAATGCTGAATCGAACGCAGAAACAGAATATATTAATTGCTTTTGATGAAGTAGAGCTCCTCTTTTCCAACCTAGAACTAAAACTTTCATATTTTATGACTTTTTTGCACGGCTTGTCCGAAAAATTTTCAACCAGACCGGGTTGGGGATTGTGTATAAGTGTTACTCAAGAATACTATAGTCAAATTATTTCAGAAGCTAAACAGTTACAAGAGGCTAGGTTTAATTTTAAAATTATCACTCCTCTACCTTTCTCAGAAGTGAAAGAATATATAGAAACAAAAAACAGTTCAGTTACTTTGAGAACGACTGATAAAATTTATCCTTTTGAAGAAGAGGTAATTGATTTTATTGCAGTAGTCTCTGGAGGGGTTCCAAGATATGTAGAAACTATTGGCCAATTGCTTTGGGCAGAAGCAGAACCCCATCACACTTCGGTTAGTATTGAAACTGCTAGAAGAATTTTCAGTAATACTTATCGAGTTTACGCCTTATCATATTTCTCAGAGTTACGGGACAGTTTCAAGTTTTCAGAAGAATCTGAGGCTTTTTTGAATATTCTCTTTTTTAGCGGTGGGAGAAGGCAGTCTATTCCAGAGCTTTTGAAATTGAAAGATGCTTGTTCAATTTCATATTTTTATGGACTGTCCGATGAAAAAGCTGATTATAGGTTGAATAGAGCACGTGTAGAACTTAAAAATAAGTTAGGAGGGGAGTATTTAGAAGTGTTTGGGCAAAGACCATATAGGTACACCCTCACTAGCTTAATTTTCCAAGATATCTTCCGTTCTCGTGAAAGAATTTAATAAGAAAAAGCGTCGAATATATGACCCAAAAAGATTCTAATCAGTACCTCAACTTAAAGGGAGATAATATAACGAAGGAAATTAAATTATTGCGAAGAAAACTGTCAGATATAATGAACCCCTATAGAAGACCTATATCTTCTATTTTGCCAGAAGAAAGACAGGTAGAAAATACT
This sequence comes from Microcoleus sp. T3_D1, assembly GCF_036700405.1. Classification (NCBI taxonomy): domain Bacteria; kingdom Bacillati; phylum Cyanobacteriota; class Cyanophyceae; order Oscillatoriales; family Microcoleaceae; genus Microcoleus; species Microcoleus sp. T3_D1. The sequence continues at coordinate 26,690 of NZ_JAUBOV010000029.1, read as the reverse complement.
TTATTATTTGATGAAAAAACGGACAGCGAAGCTTATTATGATAGGTTTTCTAACTGGGAAGGTTCTATATCAACGAAAAAAATCCGAGACTGGCTGAATCAATTTGAAACTACTAGGGATAAAAACATAGCACATATACTTTTGAGTAAGTTTCAGTTTTTCTCGAAAACTGATATTGAATCAGCTACTCGAAATTTACAGGAAAAATTACTTGACTTACTTCTGACAAAAGAGAATCTTTGGAAAGCTTTTCGTGACGATCCTAAAGTTGCTTTGAAAGATAATGAAGCTGAATTTAAAAAATGGTTGAGAAATAAAATTATTAGATATGCTGCATTACCTTCACCGCCGAATACATCAGTGGAAAGTCAATACGGCCTTTGGGGAATTTATGAAAGGTCGGCTTTGACGGCAACTAGCGTTCCTGATGGCAAAAAAATCAGACCTCTGAGCGAGTATTTTCAAGCAGGTAAAGGAGACCATGAAACATCAGTTTTTGTGTTTATGGACTATACTAACGGTTCTGGTAATCAACTAGCCAAATGTATTCGGGAAATTAATAAGTTACTCGAACAATATCCTGCATATCAACAGTCATCGTTTATCTTTATGTATGTAGTTCAGGCTACATCATTCAACTTAGCTAGTAGAGAATTTGCTCCTGAGAACAGTGAGATTATCTATTATAAACCCATGCTTGGCTATAAAAGCCAAGAAATTATGGATATTCTCGCTAACCACCAAATATCGGAATCAGAATATGGTGATTTCATAGAAAAATATTGCCGGCTTGCTTCTGGAAAATCATCCGTAGGCTATCGTGAGTCGGGAGCCTTAACCTGCCATCATTATAGTTGTCCCAATAATACATTACCTTTTTTTCATAAACCCAGTACAAATTGGGAACCGCTTTTTAGAAACAGTCAAACACCAAGCGCCACTCGCTATAAGCAAAAATGATTTGCTAGACAAAAATCTACGCACAATCTCCCGGTCTCCGCAGTACCATAAACGGGTTAGCAGCCTCCACCTGATAACCAGGATACTGCGATCGCGCATCTGCCACCGCTGCAATCCACTCTGGATGGCCATCATTCCATAAAGGATGCCGAATCATTTTGATTGTCCGCCGTCGACCATTCTGGTATACGTAGCCAGTGAGAGTCTCAAACTGCACTGGTGCACCATAACCCAAGCGTTGAAGTGCAGCGGGAATTGGAACTTGAACTAGGTTGAGCCAAGGATTCTGAAAATTGCCCCAACAAGAGTTCAGATCGATTGCCGACGCAGGATTAGACACCAATCGTGCCATCTCTAAAGCCAGTCGCCAATCCAATAACCCGTGATAAGCCAGATTTTGATAGTCCCGCAAACACAAATTGCAGGAAGTATCGCAATCACTTCCATGTGCTTGAGGATTCATCCACTGATTGGCAATACTTCCTGGAATCGTTGGATTTCCCCGATCCATCAGTCGTTGAAACTCATTTGGTTGGGCGAGAAACCGACAATATCCCGCCCCATTCTCCAATTGATCGCAAAGAAAAGCTTGACCTATAATCGTTCCATTCTGCTCTAATGAACGAAAACCCGCCTGCAACTCCTGTGCATCCACATCGAGAAGAGAAGCAGCCGCTACTCGCAGCCAAAACGCGAAAGAATACCAAGCCGCACGACCTTCAACGGTCGTTGGATTGGCAAATATGCCATTAGGCCATTGCACGAGATTAACTAGCAGAATGTCCGTTTTTCGGCGAGACAATAACGCTACTCGGTAGGCAAGTCCAGACGTACCAACCAGGCTTTGGGGGTCAGGAGACACAGCATAAGCTCCGGGTTTCTGCCGTCCAAAGACAGTTGCCTGCTGAAAGTCGAATCCCCCCTCGCCACCATTATCATTAACAGAAATGATATTGTCATTGAATGCAGATATAGAAGCATTAAGGACAGATGCAGGCGTGCCATTATTTGCAGGCGTGCCATTATTTGCAGGCGTGCCATCATTCGGAGGAATACTCAAAGAAGGTCGTGTCGATCGCGGTTGCCACTCAAATTGCCCATCAAAGTCCTCTGGTTGCAAGTCTGTAAAAAATGCCTTCGGTTCCCTGGCATCGATGCAACGCAGCGCATCATTTACACCGCAAACTGGACATTGAGTTGTTGGCGGTGTTTGACGGCCCGGTAGTGGTTGATTTAAGATTATGTGCGGGTAAATTACCGCTTGACAGTTACTACAAAGTCCGAGAGATTGGTTGCCATTTGGTAGTGCAGGGGCAAACCCTGAATCTGAAGCAATTGTGTTGCCTTGAGGATATAATTCAACCACACCACAGGCAGTGTGAACCGCTTTATCTTTGACAGTCTCAGATCCAGGGGCAAACTGACTGATAGCTACATCGAGGTTGCGATCGACTACTCCTGTTTCGGGTGGCCATTGAGCGCCAGGTGACGGCCAGCGCGTGTAAAGTAAACGCACCCGCGTTGGAAAACCAAACATCGGTAATAACCCTGCATTTGCCAAACGTTCGCTTAGCGCATCTTGCGTATGTGTGGGATCGTTGACAACATTTTGAATAGCATTTATCAGGTTTTGACGGAGATAATTCAACATTTGAGAATTACTAGCATTCGGTAATGTTGTTTGCACCCGCAAAATATCTAAAACTGACAAAATCTTCGGTTCATTGGCTGGATTGTTTAACCAACCTGCGATCGCCAATTGGTTAGTAGCCCAATCATCTTTAGAACCAAACTCACCGTGTACGTTGTCAGTACCACCTAAAGACGCAGTGATTCCCGTGTCTGTGAAAGCTTGCCTTAACACCTCTTTGATCAGGACACGCTGGAAAATTTCTTGACTCCTCATATCAACATAAGGCGGTGGCGGTGGGTCGCCTGTGATACTTTCAGGACGCTGGAAGTAAAAGTCATCGTGACTTCTGCCTCGACAGAAGGTAACAGCTAATGAGACTCCCGCAGAACGTCTGCCAGCACGACCAACTCGCTGTTGATAATTAAATCGGCGTGGTGGCATATTTGCCATCATTACTGCTAGCAATGCACCAATATCTACTCCCGCTTCCATTGTCGTTGTGACGCTCAGTAAGTCGATACCCTGAACCCGCAAAATTTCCTGGTTGATAGGGATGTCTTGAAATAACCCCTGGCGCCTAGTTCGCTCTTTTTTGTCAGTTTGACCCGTTAATTCCTCTGCATTCATGCGGAAGGGCTGGCCCGATTGCTCTGAGAGATAGGTATAGTAATCAAAATCGCTTGTTGTCTGTCCGGGTGTCAGATGAATTGTGGGATTGTTGGGATTGTCGAAGCGGCGATCGCTGTTACATTCGGGGCAAACCCCAGCAGCAGGTTGAAGAAAGAAAGCGTTGCATTGCGGACAGCGGAAACCCGGACGCGAACCATCAGGATTTGCCGGGGGTGGTAGAACGAGATAGAGGCGATCGGGATCGAGTGCAAGTCCTCCATTACTGGGTATGCCAACTTGCGACTGGATTAATTGTTGCTGGATGTCGGCTGGTGCTAAACCCGTTCTCGCAATATAACGTTGAGCAAAATTTGATAAATCCGAGTTATTTCCAAGGCGGAAATAAGGAAAATAGCGGTGCAATTTCCGAGTCCCTAATTGTCGGATAACTGCCTCAGTTGCTTGAATAAGAGTAGGCGTTGGGTTCCCTTGAGGTTGATAGCTAACCCAACCCTGTCCAAGTCCTTCAATTGTCCGAGCTATGTGTGGGAAAATAGCGTACAGCAACTCAGCGGTTAGCAAATCCTCTAACCGATTAATGTGATTGCTCTGTTGCGGTGTGGGAGAGACAATTGGTGTGACTGAATTGCTTGCCCAGTGATAACAATCAAACCAAGGTTGCCAATTTTGACCGCTTCCTTGTCCAAGTGAATATTTTAAAGCCTTAAAATCTGTTCCCCCCGGACAAATCCCGTATTCTAGTAGCTTATCTCTAACTGTTCGTCGCAAATCTAAAAGAAGAATTCGCTGTGGGTAGCGCTGGAGTAAATCAAGCCATTGGTTGCGAGCTTGGGGGTTGAATGGGGGTTCATCCCTCACCCAGGAAACAGCTTCATTTACCTGGGTAGAATAGGCATTACCAAATCGGTTGCGCCTTTCCATATCGTCTGGACGACTAGGTGATGTTACCGCAGCGTAAAGATTGGGATTTAAAGCCTGCAATCTAGTCAATCCTGCTTGGTTATTCGCACAAGTGATGCGGAGAAAGGCTACAAGATCGTTCCAGTAATCTTGGAAAGACTGAATCAGCAACATCCGCGCCATATCGCGATAATGATCTCGCTCCATTCCCGCTGCCAACTTCGCCGCATCCTGGCGGCTATCGGAGAAGATAACTAACTTGCGAGATGAAGCTCCTGTAGGGCTTTGTTGTGATGGCATTTCTCTCAGGAGTCCACTAGCAAGTACCTGACAAGCTTTTTGAAATCCGGTGCGGTGGAAACGCAGGGGAGTAGGAAATTTGTCTCGTTTTCCATAGTCAGCATCACAGCGAGGACATTTACTTGGCAATGCTCGTTCTTCTGGATGATTGCCAACCACTTGATACAGCCACCCCGGTATTTCCTCTGCTTGTGGTTGAGCGTTATTCTGTGTGATCGCGCCTGTACTCCGGTTCAGCTTGGCGCGAACCCATTTTCGTTTTATCTTGTCAAGCGTCCATTCTGGGTCTTGTGGCTGCGTATCCCAAACAGGTGTCTCTCCAGGCAAAGGCCAAAAAACTCTATAATTTCCGTAGCGTTGATTAAGAGTAATACGGTCAGGGATTCCCTCTAAATCGGGTTGATCTGGTGTAAGAATTTCTACATTTGTGTTTCCTATTCGTTGAGTAGTTTTGTAGCCGCCAAGAAAAACTTCTCCACACACTTCACAAATAATTAAGTCCAAAACACGAGAACCACAGGAGCAGCTAAGGCGATGAGTGGCATGAATTGCCCCAACAGTCGGAGGATTTGAATCATTATTCCTAATAGTGCGATCGACTGCGGAATCGTTACAGTTAGGGTTACAGCAAGCCCATAAATTTTGCAAATTGTGGAAGAATAAATGACCGCGCACGGGTTGGGGTGATCGCCCTGTACTTACTCGTTGAGACATTCCCAGTGCTACAAGTAGTCCCCGCATCGCATCAGATACCAACCCATTACTCGCTGCACCAGAGAAAACTTGACGGTCTAAATCTGTTGGATTATTTGAGTTCTTTGGGTCTATAACTTTCGTAGCCCTCACTGTAGGGTTAGGATTACTTGGATTAAGCAGACGATCGACTTCGCGGCAAGCATCCCTCAGTACATCTGCTGCGCCTACAGTAGCGAGTGCTTCGCCAAGATGTTGTTCCGCACTTATTCCAGATACCGCTGGTTGTCCAAGCTGCATAGCCAAATTAGACATAGCATTCCGCACCTGATTTGATGCTGGATCGGGCGGTTGCATTTCCTGCAATGGGTCAGCTTGTACTGACTGAGCAAACTGGGCAAAAGCATTTTGATAGGTCGAAAGATTGAATCTTGCCCCTGATGTTGGTGGGGTTTGTTGCCCTGTAATGAAGGCAAAATTATCGCGTCCAAAAAACTCACGCAAAAAGTCTCTACCTTGCTGATTTTGATCGAGACTTGCCGTTGTTGTCAAAATCCGTAGTTGTGGCGAGTCTGGTGTCAATCCCAAACGCGAATACAACAATCGCAGAATATAAGCAACTTCCGTCCCTGGCGTACCGCGATAAGCATGAAGTTCATCAATAATTAGGAAAAATTGATTGTCTGGGTCGCTTGAGAGCCAGTTACGAGTTTCATCAAAGATATTGTTCTCGATACTCCGCATCATCATAATGTTGAGCATCGAGTAATTAGTAATTAGAATATCCGGCGGACTATCTTGCATATCCCACCGAGACCACATTTCACCGCCATCAAGTAGCGGTTTGTAGTAAGGCAAATCCGGCATATCGTGAAGCCAAGACGGATTGTTTTGGATATCCGTATCTCTCTGTCGGCGCTGCTGTTCTAGTTCCCTTAATTCATTTTTCAGTCGTCTGATACTATCGTCTTTCTGTATGCCTGAAACTGGTGTTTGTCCGGTGTAGCGTCCAAAGGTAATTCTATTTCCCCCTCTGTTTTGATTTAACCACTGGTGTACTGATGGCGCTTCTAGCGCTTTTCTCAGCCGTCGCAACTGGTCTTCAACTAGCGCGTTAAGAGGATAGAGAATCAAGGCACGGAGGGCTTTTGGTCGTGGGGTGTGCGCCCATTGAGATACTCGGTTTCCATTACCATTCCACCAGCGATGATTATTTGGGGTTTGAGAATTAGCCTCCCAAGTTTGAGATTCCCTTGCTAATTGCGCGAAAAGCGGTAAGAGGAAACATTCGGTTTTACCGGAACCCGTACCAGTAGTCACGACTAAATCTCGGTGGTTAACCAGCACTTCCCGCAAGCTTTCCCATTGGTGTTGATAAAGCTGGACTCCCGGATCGAAAATCATTTGCCCAAGTTGTGCCAAATTGTGGTATTCGGAGGGCAGTTGATTAGCTGCGGCTGACAAATTCATCCCCGATGATGGATAAATCGGGACTGGCTCAACTAAAGGAGGCTGACTTAAGATGCCTGGTTGCTGGAGGAGTGTATCCCGTTCATCAGCCAAAGCTCGGTAACGCAGGGGGAAAGCACTTTTGATATATAGCTGATAGATGCGATCGAGTCTTTGATACGCCCCAACTAAGTCATGCACTGGCAGGTACCTCTGAGCACTTTACATTAAGTTTATCAGTTAGCAGAGAGATTACTTCCATCGGCACGTTCTCGTACAGGAGCCAGGAGTCTTGATAAGTCGGGAGTTGTCCAGATGCTAGCACTAGCGCACGTTCGTAAATTTCAGGCCAACGCTGGGAGACAGGTATTGCTAAACGCCCGCTAGCGCGATCGTAACGTGCAATACATTCAAAGCCACTGTGCTGCAACGCTAAAAATCGTAGACCATACCAGTCGCCCTGTCGCCAACTAGCGCTTTCTTGGTCATAAAAGAGTGTATAGCCTAGACGATCGCTCTCCTCTATCCTCCACATCTGGTACATACCTGTTTGATTGGGAGAGATACAGCTAACAAAATCATTACCATCAAAGCGCTTCCAGTCATATATACTCGGCACAATTCCCTGCAAGCTTCTGAGATTTTGCTTCCAAATGCCAAGATTTGGTATAATTTCAGCAAGTCGGCTCGATACTTCCCCAGCGTAAAAGATAGAAAACTGGCTTGTAATTATATTAAAGTCACTCAATTTGAGACGAATGCAAGGCGGTGCGTCTCTTCTTGATTGGTGACTGGAAATTATATCTGTATGTTTTTCCAACTCCTTCAGCAACTTGATGCTGCGTTGACCGCAAAGAAGAAATTCTGAAGAGTGTGATTTAATCTTAACGAGGGCTGTAGGAGCCATAGACCATCGTGTACCGTCTGAAGAACACTCAATATGCCCAAGCAACCTAAGCCTCCGTAAAATGCGTTTTGGTTCCTCAAGTCTCAGAGCATCGCAGGCTTTTTTGAAGGATTCCCACGTTCCGCTACCAAGGGTAGATAGCCAGTAGAGAAGGTGTTCGTAACGCTGGGAAAGTGTTTCAATATCTGGTGACGATTGATTGATAGGCGATGAGGCGCTTGCGTCAAATGGGTTATCATAGGTAACTTTCTCTACAGGCTGATAAGGAATGGGGTTCGTGTAATCGTAAACTTCATGGGCTGCCCCAACCATAGATTTTATTTGTTCATAGGTGAAGCTCTTATTGCCGGGAACAGCAGAAATTTTAAAACAGGGAAATTTGAGCAAATTTGAGTTCTCAATTTCTTGAGGTATTTCTCCTAGTGTACTACTTTCAATTGCCAGAAAAAAATAAAAGCTTTTTCTAGAAGTCGCTCCTTTTTCCAGTCGCAGAAGTGGCACATATTGACTGATATTTTGGTGTTGTATGTGTTGGGAAACTTCCTGGATAAGTTGTTTTGGGTTCCCTTTGTATGAAAACCCTCTGTACCAACGTTGAATTTTGGTCATTTTACTTTTGAATTTATTTAACTTTATTGAGCCAATGACTGAAGGACGCTGCCACAAATATTATGACTTGAACCGATCGGCATCACTTCGCAACTTGATGGTTCTTCTATTGACAGGCTACTCCAATCAACTATTCTGACAAAGCGCTCGCTAGATTCACCTCCACAAGTAGCTTTTATGAGATAGTCACCTACACTAGGAAAGTTAACTACAATGGGAATATTTGTACTTTGCTGTAACTTTTCCCAAATTTGGGAATCATCCGATAATCGAGTTACTTGTAACTCAACTGTGGGATGGAAACCAAAGATAGTTACTAGAGGGCTATGTCCCTCTAGCCATGCACCCAATTGGGGTACACGCAAACCACCTGAAAAGCTGATAGATAAACGGACACTGGGTTGCAAAGCATCTTTAAGTTCTTGACTTTTGATAAAGACTGCATCCCAAGCTTGGGAAACAACCATGCACGTGTGAATTTCAAACCAGGTTGAATTTTTAAATACTGGTTGTGCTCCACCCTGCCATTTCAATAACTGCTCATCTTGCAACCGTTGAATATCTGAGAGCAGTTCTTTTTTGTAGAGTAGGATAAATGGCGTACCGAGGGATGGCGTTCCCCAAGAAGCATAGGCTCCTGAATCTGGGTTATCGGGATCGGGAATTAATATCCAAAAGTTACGCTCGGGCAAAATTAGGGAATCCAGGTCTGTAGAACAACTAATTTGGTATCTTGCACCGCGATCCAATTCATTCATATTTATTGGATCTTTTAGAGGGAAATACCATCCAGCGCGTTCGTCCCGAAGCTGGTGAACGTTATCTCTGTACTGAACTTGTACCGATTCTACTGGTCGCCCTTTTAGCTGTTTCGGGTAGAGATAGTAATCAATCTGGCCCAAGAATGGATCTTCAGTGCGATATAAACCAGCAAAAAGGTAGCGGCTCCAGGTGCGTACTCCTTGTTTTAGTGTTACTGGTTTCCCCTCATTTTGCCATTGTTCGTAAACTTCGTGAATTGCTTCGGCAACGGCTTCATACCGCTGCCTGTTGCCCGTCAGTAACTCTTTTAAGTGTTGGCAAAGCCTTGGTGTCTCGCGGCGGACATGAGTAAATAAAGTTTGGGCATCCCATTGGGCTGTCCATTGCTTTTCGTTAAATATATCTAGAAGTCGGTTTTTATCAGCGTGGCGCAGAAGAGATTGCGAAATTGGATAATTTATATAGGTAGTTGGACCACCGCGACCTCGAACTGCTGAAGGTAAGAATCCCTGTTGCCTTAGCCAAAGATTCCATTCTTTCCATAGCGGTTCTTCAGCAGCGGAACCAGATTCCATGCCCGGTGGACGACGAGCGTCGGACAGACCAAAAATTTCTTGCAATCGCCGGAAGTAGTTTAGTTCTGATATTTTTTCTTCCTCAGCCATCTGATAGGCCGCTAGGACTGTGGCACTCAGAAAGGCAATACTTTTGGGTAAACCGTCAGAACTGACTCCTTGTAAATGGCACAAATCAACTCGTCCCTCAACAATAACTTCTTTTCTTACGGCAATCAGAAAGTCATCCCGACTGTTGTTGGCGATCGCATCTTTTCCGAATTCTAGACCAATGCGATCAAGTACATCGTCGTCAACACTCAGATAGACTTTAGTACCGCGCGACACGCCACTGGTAAAGTAAGATACTAACGCCCGATTCCAGTTTGTATAGCTTGCCATTGTTTCTTTACTGTAATTGTAAGCCAGAAGATTTACTTTTTTCATCGCTCAAACAGGGATAAATCTTGTTTTAGTGCGAATCTATGCTCATTCATTTGAAGGAATGAGGGCTTCCAAAAAGGTTTTGTTTTAGCCGATGTTCGTCTGCCTCACCTACATCAATTCGTTTGCACTGCAATGGCGCGGAAGGGGAGAACACAGGGAGAGGGGATTTTATTCTGCTCTCTCTTTATCTTCCCTTCCTCTTTGGTTTGATTTTAGCTTCCGGCCGAACTGCACCAACTGGTTTGCAGTGCAATGCTCCGCTTTGAGTACCCAATGTCGTCGTGAGCACCAACTGGCTTACTCCCAGCTTCAGGGGCAACTGGCAATCGCACAGTTCTGTCGAAGTCCAAACTGCCCCACAACTTTCTCGCCTTGGCTGTTGTCGTGTGCGATCGCTAACTCCAACTTCCCACAGTTCTCATCGCAGTCTAGCAAAAACCCTTAATTTGTAAAGAGTGCTCAATTTTACCCCCCTATAACGTCTATTTGACATGGCTTGCTATGCGACTAGCGCACTAATTACGAGGATTGAGGAGGATTTAGAAGGGTCTAAAACACAAAAAATCACGCCAAAAACAACAATTCTTTACAAAAAATGATAAGCATTTATACTTAAAATGAGGCTAAAAGTAGGAAATAGGAGGTGTAATGAGTAATAAATGTGCTGTTTTTTCCTCTTTTTTCCTCCTTTTTTAGCCCTCTAAAATCCGCATCCAGGTCAAATACGGTTTTTACAAAGTAAAATAGCTCTCAATCAAAGGGTGGGTGGGTGGCATTGACACTCTCAGGGCTGAAGCCGCTGAGATTCTTAAGAAATTGCGTTCTTAATATCCCTATTGCTAGGGTTCCCAAACTCAGCACGTTTGCTCGATTTGAGCGTACTGATATCTTTTGGGCGTTTAGGCGACGATGCGCCAAGTTTCGCGGAGTCCCCGCGTACTATTGACAAAGCTCTATCCCTGATGGTTTTTGCCGCACCGATATCGGCGTGTTCGTGATAGCCGCACTGATTACAAATGAATTTTTCATTTTCTCTGTTGGCTTTTTCAGTGTGTCCACAGTTCCGGCATTCTTGGCTGGAATATTTAGGATTAACTTTAACTACTGTCTTGCCCTGCTTCGCAGCTAGATACACGACTTTCAACCCCAAATTACCCCAACTCGCATCAGAGATGGCTCTATTTAAACCTTTCTTTCTGGATTGACCATTTTTCAGAAATCTTCCATTTTTCTCATCGGTTTTCGCTTTACAGCGACGCATTATCCCAGAAATATTCAAGTCTTCAATAGCTATGATATCCACTTTGCGAGATGCAATTTTGTGGGCAACCTTCCATTGATAGGCTTCGCGCTTGTCGCTAATCTTTTGGTGGAACTTACCGACTCTAATGGCTGCTTTCTTGCGGTTCTTACCGCCTTTAACTTTACGGATAACCCGTCTCTGTCTAATCTTCAGAGTACGTTTAGCTTTCTTATTGGTGGAAAACTTAGGGTTGTCTATTTGGTAGCCATCGGAGAGATGAACCAGTTTAGTAAGCCCTAAATCAATACCTAAAACTTTGGGTTTGTCCCCGATAGTTTTGGGTGTGTGCTCAGGAATAGTTGAGTCTTCGATTCTGACAGAAATATACCAACCATTCTGACGCTTTCTTACCGTACAAGCTTTGATGGTAAAACCGTTGGGAATGGAACGCGAATTATGAAAGCGCATCCATCCCAGCTTAGGTAAGTAAATTTTATTGCCTTGGATTTTCACACCCATTGTGTAAGTAAAGGACTTAAAATTACTGCGGTTTTTGAAACTGGGAAAGCCTCGACCGTCAAAGAAATTCTTATAGGCTGTGTCGAGGCGTTTAACGTTCTGTTGCAGAACCGTCGAATCTATACCCGCGTACCAAGGGCGAGAAACCTTCAATTCAGGTAACGCAGTTATCTGAATATCTCCGGCACTTCTACGCGGGTTTCTTATCTTACCTTCCTTATCTACTTTTGAGTCTTTCCATGGGTTGCCTGTTGCACCATTTTTGCTCACAAAGCAGGTTAAGGCACAAGCTTTGGATTGAGTTCTAAGATCGCAGTAATCCCCTTGAATAAACTGCTGATTGTACTGATTTATTCGGTCATTTAAGCTCCAGTTGTACTGACTTCGCAGCATATCAAGCCAAGCGGACATTTTTATGTCTTGGGTTTGATTTGGGCGTAGTTTATAGACGTAGTTTGTTAGCACTCGGTTTCCTTACCTCCCGGCTAATACTATAGCATCCATCTCAGGGAATATACATTAAGAACTAAGAAAGATTCACGGCGGTTAAAACCGCGTCCCGCTTTCATCTCAGTTCTAAAGACTCTGAGTTTTCCGCTTGGGCTGTGTTATAAGCTTCCCCACTCCTAGAATAAATGAGGAGTGGGGAAGCAGCCATTAACAGGCTATTTTTGACATTCTTAGTTGCTCAAGTGGCTCAATCCAAATCATCGATGTCGTCGTCAGCAACATCCACTTCTTCATGCACACTTTGCGAGCTTGAAGCGACTCCGCTGCTCTGACGGGCGAGCCGTTGATTGCGAATGCCCCGATGCTTGGCGCGGCGATCGCGGATTGCATCCATATCGGTCAATCCGTATAGGATGCGACCAGCACGCATCAATTCCTTTAAAGGTGTCTCGCTGTAGTCAGCGCGAAATTGGGCATTATGTGTCTCCCAATCAAATTGGCCGCCGTTAAAGCGAGCAACGCTTGCCAGTTCTCGACCTGATTCTTCTCTCAAAACTTCTAGTACCATTAGGCGAAGTTTATCGTTGTAACTAATGCACTTGTCGAGGGCTTTTATCTGAGTCTTATGAGCTTTAGCGGTATGGGTTGCATTAGTCTTTTGAACTTTTTCAGTGACTCTCATTTCTCAATTTTCCTGAATTCAAGTTTGTTCATATACACAGCAGCAATCGCTGCCTCTTTAAGTTTAATTATTGGGCTTAACTTTCACATAAAATATTAATAAGTGTGTTTAAGATTAATTAAGTTGAAAGTAATTAATACTTTAAATATTTCCCTGAAAGCTTAAGTTTGATTAAAATACTCATAATATGAATAAAATAAAAAACTCTACTCTACCGTTTTTAGGTAGAGCAGAGTTTTACATATTCAACACGAGCGACGGTGAAGGAAGCTGTAAAATTTGAGCGAGGGTGAAAAATTATTCTAAATCTTCGTCTTCGTCCTCATCTTCATCAGCATCATCTTCCTCATCTTCTTCCTCGGTATCGAAATCATCTTCGCTGTCTTCGTCCAAGTCTTCTTCGGATTCATCTGTTTCCTCATCTTCATCAGCATCAAGTTCATCTTCTAAGTCATCATCATCTTCATCATCGGATTCATCCTGCTTGTTATAGCTATTGCGTTTAGCAAGCGATTCTTGATTGAATTTGACAAGACCTTTAATTGCTTCTTGCGCGTCAACCTCGAAAACGTCGTACAGTTTGGCCATCACAAGAGCAATGACTTCAATATCGTGGCGCAGTGCATCAGGTTGACCGAATAAAGCTGGAAACACTTCATTATTCCAACGCTGCCAGTTCATCGTTTTGCCGCGTTTTTTCAACTGAGCAGCAATATCCAAACCAAGTTTTTCTTTGGTAGCGTGACCTACCTTAGTTTGGAGGCGTTTTTCGCGCAGTTGAATTTTGACTCCAAATTTTTTCAGGATGGTAGTTCGCACGCGGTCTAGAAGTGCGTCTGCTTGCTCTTCTACAGTGAGTGTCGAACGGCGACTGACCTGCGATTGGGTAGCTGTCGCTGGGCTCTTTGACTTAGCAGCACCATAGCTTTTGCCATTCAAAGTCACCGCTCCATTGGATGGGCGAGAGTTATGGTTTTTAGCTGTTGTTGTAGCCATAAAGTTTGATTTAATTAAACTACTTCACGGCTAACAGCGCCGTTAGGCGCTCTCAAATTTCATCAAATTTATAATTAGTTTTTTTTATTATCATTAATAATAATTAATAGTTTTTCCTGTGAAATAAATTTCTGTAATATTTCGGTGTATCTTTTTTTGAGTAGCAGAAATACATAATTATGTATATTGAGGAAATTAGGTAAATAATTCCTAAGAATTAAGAGGAGGTTTGGCTGCTGTAGAACTATTGGCTGATGGCAACGCTCGACCGTAGCCTATCAATGAGAAAAGTACCTTTGAATATTTCTTACCGTGGAATTTATGCGTACCATTAATGACTGGCTCGCTTTGGCCCAAAGAGGCATTAAGATTGTCGGGCTGGAGTATTACACGCCTGACCGAATCAGAGTTTTAGCACAGTTTCACAATTGGGGGCAGGAACTGCATTTGCCTGTTTTCTTTTGGAACTCTGGGTACAGTTGCTTGCAGGAAATTGTGAGTTGGGACGGTCAGTGCATCTTACAAAATACTGACTTGCACCCAGATTCTGACGTGCTTCAGTTTCTATTAGAGAGTAGGAGAGAGGGAATTTACATTCTTGAGGGAGTGTTAGATTTTGACGAATCCGGTCAGGTGAGTTCGCGTCTGGGGTTTCAACTGGCAAATGCTTACTATCACTCATCTTGGTCTGCGGCTCCTCAGTTTTGGGTGATGTTGGAAAACTACATACAACTGCCGGTGAACTTGCAGCCTTTGATTCCCGTACTGACGACTCCATTACCGTCCCGAGTTGCAGCGCAAAAGGTAGTGGAGTTATTTTGCGATCGCCATCCTGGGCTTAGTGACAAAAGTAACGAGATATTGCAAGCAGAAGTGGTTCGAGCTTGCCAGGGGTTGCCCCAAGGTGAGATCGAGTTAATTTTAGAGCGATCGCTAGCTTTTGCTTCGACTGTAGAGGAAATGGCGCGGTTGGTGCTCGACCACAAGGTTAACAAGCTGCGGGGGCGAGGCTTAGAGTTTATTGCCGAGGCAGATGTGCCGGATGCAGGTGGTTTAGACTTGCTAGACGAGTCGCTGTCAAAGGTGGCTTCTCTGTTGAGTCCAGAAGCAGAGAAATACGGACTCAAATTTCCCAAGGGAATGATTCTCTGGGGGCCGCCGGGTACGGGCAAAAGTCTGAGTGCTAAACTTGCGGCTAAGAAGATGGGAGTACCGCTGTTGGCGGCTGATTGGGGTTCGATCGTCGGTTCTTCTAGGCCTGATTTAGCTTTGCGCGAACTGCTGGAACTGACTCAGGCTTTAAGTCCGACAATTCTATATTGGGACGATTTTGATAAAGGTTTTGCAGGGTGGGATTCCAATGCAGATGGCGGCGTTTCCAGGCGCTTATCGGGGAAGCTTTTAACCTGGATGCAAGAACATCAATACCCAATTTATATCGTGGCGACGGTTAACCGTTTGGGGATGTTGCCACCGGAATTAATTCGTCGCTTTGATGATATTTTCTTTGTGGATTTGCCTCACGAAGGGGCGATGTATGAGATTTTCAATCTTCATCTGAAAAAATATTTTCCTGAGTTTCGTAATGCTTCTGAGTCGCCTTGGACAGATGATGAGTGGCGAATTCTGTTGAGGGATTACAGGCTTTGTACGCCCGCTGAAGTCGGCAATGCTGTGAGAAAATGTGCTGAGGAAATTTACTATCGCGATCGGCTACAAGGGAAACAGCCTGATGAATTGAAGGTGACTTTGCAGGACTTGCGACATCAGCGCTATCAGTTTACGCCGTCGATGCTTCGCGATGAGGAGCAGATTCTAGCGATTCGCAATCAAGCGAGTTATGCTAGATCGGCTAGTGGGCCGGATCGATCGCGATTTTCTATTCCGTTACAGGAATTGTTTGGGTAGTATCCACGAGGAATAGAGTTCTTAACTAACTCATTTACTGCAAGCAAGACTTTCCTATGATAGCCACAATGTGTCCGCAATCGCTTTCATCCATGCTGGCGAAAGCCTTTTCAGAGAAGCATTACAACCGTGAGAGTGAATTGGGTTGACAGATTGCCTACTCTTAAGTTATTAAGTGAATAGGTTCCATCGGTTCGGACTGTAAAGCTCGAATAGGTGAAGCAGTCAAAAGACTGGTATAAAAGACAAAACTAATATGCACTCAAAAGAAAGCGGTGCCGAAATTCAGGCACGATCGCCCAAGTCTTCTATTGATCTGGCTACGCTCGTAGATCTAATTGCTAAAGCACTTTCACCAAACAACCTGACGGAAAATGCTGACAAGAAAGACCCCAAATACAAGCCAGCATTGATTTTCCAGCCAGAAGACAACCGCCTGAGACTTTGTACTTCAGCCGTTCTTCACCGGTTATTTTCACAGCCGGAATTCAAAAAAGCTTTCAATCCAACTAAAGGTGATGGGTTTATTCAGAACTTGCCAATGCCAGCATACGGCACTCGCTCTCGCATTGGAGGCTGTTTGACTGAAGGCAATGCAGCGAAGTTGCCTGCTGCCCTTGACCGATTAATCGCTGCGATAGACCAGGCAATCGATACTGCTTTACCCCAAGAAGCCTCTTTATCTTCACTGCTGTTAGAGCAACCCATTCAGCAAATTGATCGACTGGCACAAGCAGCGGGTACTGCTTTCAAAAATCAAGCCAACACAGCTAATCTTATCCCCCTAGAATTTCAATCCGCAGATGTTAAGCCGGATAATTCTTCCACAACTGTAGCCAAAGTAATATCAGCAATTGAACGAGTTGAGGCTATTGATTATTTTGAACAAATGTGCAAGGCAGTCAGCCAGCATCTTGTTCAGCGTGACTGTGATGAAGATGACATTGAATCAGCTCTTGATAGTCTAGCTGCGGAACAGGAAAGAGAGGATAGCCAAATCAATCGTTTTTTGAACTTTTTAGATGATGAAGCATTAGCCCGCGTTCGCCTAACAATTACCTTCCAGATTATGGAAGCGATCGCAGAAAATGCCCAGATGCTTAATAAACAGGAATATCAACTATTAGCAGAATACATCAATCGGGTACTTACTCTGTTTGAATCGGCCAAAGAAACCAGTTACACCGTCGATCTAACCGCTCATTTCGGTAATGCTGCTGAATTCGACTTGCTAGATTACTTGAGCAAAGCAATCTTCTATTCCTGTCTTCCGGTTTGGGCTGAATGGAAAACCCAAATTTTTGAGGAAAAAGTTAGAAATCAAGCAGCAACCAGTTCCAGTTATGGCGTGATTCGGGAGGTCAGCTATCGCTTTCGAGTCAACGGACAAAATCCTGAATTGGGCAAACCTGCTTTTGAAGGGCGACTCGATCAAATCAGAGCAGAATTAATTGGCGATAATGAAGTTTCACCTCATCCTTGTCGTCGGTTAGCTGAACTTATATTTTTAGCAGTCGTTGTTCCCAAAGAGGATGAAGCATCGCTAAGTAAAGAATCACTATCTGATTCAGTACAGCAACTCCTTAAAACGCTAAAAACTGGCGGCGTGGCTTCTGTTAGTCAGGTGCTACAGGATTTAGAGAAACGCGCCTCATCAATGGAATTAATTGCAACAGCTTTGATTTCCATACTCCGCACAAAAAGCCAAAAGATTATTTCTCAAGTTCAGCATCGTTCCTCCCAACAATTCATCTGCGTGAACCGAGATATCATCGAGTGGTCGCGATTAGAAGGGGCAGAATCTGGTGTTCGAGATTTACTTGTGGGACCCCAGCAACGTTCTCGCGAACAGGTGGAATGGTTTAAATATATTGAAATTCGCGATCGACCAGAAATGCAGGGGCTTCTATTCTCAGTTAAGGTGAATGCTCAACTTTCTGAATACAATTTAGCAATCAAAGGAAATCCACATTCAATTCAGGTACAGCGGTTATTGCCAAAGAAAATTCTTCAAATTTGTTGGGTTCCATGTTCTTCTCAACAAGAAGATGGTAAATGGGTTTACAAATTTGTGGAATCGGCAAAATCAATCAAAGGATGGGTATTACCAGCCGCCATCCAAGTTGAATACGATATTCAAACTTTGAAGCGACGAGCAGATCGAAAAGGATCTGAAGAAAGTAAACAGTATCATGCAGCAGCAGTTACTGCATTTATAGTGCTAGTTTACTGCTGCTTATGGCGGATTATCCAACGCTTGAAACAATCTGGTGATTTAGAGCCAGTTGAGTTTACAACTTTGATGCTGCGATTACAAGAAATAGGTAAACAGAGTGATGAAGGGAATGGTGATTCCTATGTTTATGCAGCAGCTCAAGCTCTTGAAGCAATTTTGAGTGAAAACACTCCTATCCGAATGCAAGGGGTTGTTCTTCAAAATCTTGAGAGTAAAAATTCCAAATATATTAAATTGGGCATTTTTAACGCTTTGTTGAGTGCATTTCCCATTGCCATCAGTACACCGACTCCCCCAACAGTTCCGAAAATTGGTTTAATTTCCTATGCAACCCGTCCCTGCGATGAGATAAATTGTTTGAGTGAAGATGAAAAGGGCTATCTTTTTCTAACTCAAAGTTACATTGCTACAGCTATTAATCAACCGTTTTCAGGTTACGAACTCAAGATGGATAGAATGCAGTCAGACGTAGTTGATTCTCCAGAACGGTTGAGAAAACAACGACTGGTGCAAGAAGAGATTGGTTATCTAAAAGCCAAAGGATGCCAGCATATTATTTTATTGTCTCATGCCTATGGCGGTCGTCGAACAAATCGGGCAGCAGATTACAATTCTCCCTTAACTCATAAAGAATTCCTGGAAGAAGTCTTTCAAACTTTCCCCGATTTGACGATTTATACAATGCAGCGGGATGTATTTCCAGCTACGAGATTGCGGAAGCGAAACTCTAATGAAGCCGCCTTTGAAATTTTACGGGCTGGAGACCATACGAGTTTCTTGATGTCTGTTGAAAAAGTTCGCGTGCGCGATGTGATTCCGGTTTATACATTTGCCACACTTTTTGCAATTCAAGAAGCGCAGCGTCCTCAGTCGGGTTTCTGCGTTTATTTCCTAGTATCTGACCAACGGGTTAGCAATATTGACTGGACTGAACGTAGCCGTCAGCATTTAGTTAATCCAGAACAGCAGTCTAGCGTTCATCCCTGTTTAATTTCAGTGCTGCGAGGATTGCATTTTATTGAAGCCGAACGAGGGGTGCAAAATGGACAACTGATCCCGGTACTAGACCCATTTAGCTGGATATCACCTACCACTACTGAAGCGGCTGGAGAAGTGGAAGTTTTGCACACTCGTCGAAAAGGACGAGTCTTACTCAGCTACCCCGCTTTGCTCAGTCATGTTTCTCAAGTTTTACACCGGAGGAAGTAATGCAATTATCGTTTCTTCGTCAGGCATCTATTTGGGGTCAGGTGTTTGAAATTGCCGTCAAACGTGGGGTGCTACTGCATCTGATTCATCAAGGATTGCTTCAGGATAATCATCCGGTTCTCCAACCTTGGCAAGTGGTCAAGAATGCAGATATTTATAATCAACTGGTTAGAACATTCCAACTGACAGATACAAATGCCAAAGAATGGGCAGGGACGATGGTGCGTCATCTGCTAGTAATGGGCTATGGTTTAGGCTGGACGGCGATGCGGGAATGCCTCAAGCACAATCCTGTTCGTAAAGCAAAGCTGGAAGCAATTTGGTGTCCTCTGGCACTTCCAGGGCAACTATCTGGCAGAGATGAAGAGAAAGAAAAGACGGCTAAGGCATTCCAAACGGCTTTCAATCTACCTGGAAAACCAGATCAGGGTTTACTTTACACAGGAGAACCTGCTAGAGCCGATTTTCTCTTATGGTTATCAACTGAGGAGAACACAGAAGGTAATTTAACGAGTAAATATGCAAGATTTCTGACCTCAAAGGAAAAAAAACGTCAGAAATTTGACAACTTTATTCTTTGTCTGGAGTTCTCGTATAACGCACCTGCAAAATTGGCAGACTTTAGAACTGAAACGTCTCACCAACAAGAAATTAATCGCTATGCCCGTTATATGGATGCACGGGGAGTTTTTTCTAAGGTTTGTGCTGAGGTAGAAGGTGAGGAGTTTTCGCTTTCGTCCAAATTGGCGAGTCATTTATCGGCATTTAGCAGTTCTGATAAACCTTTGTTTAAGCTCTGTCAGGCCTCATCTTACACTGAACGCCTGATTCACATTTTGCGATCGCGCGCTCGCTTAAAGGGAACTTGTAGTGCCAGAGCGATCGCAGTAACATCTAATGGGTTTGAAAGCCTCGCAGCTCATTTCATCGATCGAGAGCCAGAACCAGACCCTAGAGCTAGATTGATGAAATCATTGGGGGAAGCCTATCGAAATGTTCGCAAACTGAGCGATGATATCCCCGGCGAACTAGAGCAAGAAATTCGTGTAGTGTTCAATAAGTTGGTGCGATCGCTACCTCCTAATTTCAAGCAGCAAGCGAAGCAAATTGCTCAACTACCTGAATTGGGAGGAGATATTCACTTCCTATTTCAGGAGAACGTAGAGGGATTTTATAGCCCGATGCAAGAGATTTTACGGGAGGATGCGATCGCCGCCATTGAGGAAACAGCAGAACTGAAGGAGTTTTTTGGTGAAAATCCTCAGTCCCAGTTTGCACTTGCCCTTGATATACAGAGTCAACAAAACGCACAAATTCCATTACGCAAAGTTCATGCTGCCGCAGTCGTTGCAGGTTTAAATGCTGCCCAATCGGGGAGAATAAATGTAATTGCTTTAGAGGGAAATCCGGGAATTGGCAAAACTACGGCTGTTATAGACTTTCTCACTCAACAGTCTGAAGGATTCCTATTTCTTTACGTCAGTCCGCGAGTGGTGATTAATCGAGATGTAACAGCAAAACTCGCTAGAAAAAACGGTAATGCTACTGGTATATTGACCCTAACAAGTAATGCTAATTTAATTGCTTCAGCTTCTAAATGGTACAAGCAACAAATCGAGAAACATGGATTGGAATATCGCCGTATTGATGGTGCTGTTGTTGTTGATGGGATTGAAAAACTCAATTATCCCGATTGCAGTACCATCTTCCTGACCCCCGAAGAGGAACACGAAATTGATTGTAATATTGTCGCCTCTACCCGCTATAAACATTCTCTTTCCGAACGAGAGGACAGTATGGCATCATCTCAACCTCCGGGTGTCTTACGCACCCTAGCAGGCGCGGCGCGACGATTGCTAGAAGCTAATCCGCAGGTGAATCGTCTGGTTATGACTGCTGCGATTCAAGGCTATCGTTTGCTCGATCAAAAAACCACAGTCGATGCCCTCAGCAATTTGTTTAGAAAAAAAGCGCATACGACTTTGGGAAAAAATGAACGTCAGACCTTTGCGAAGCAAATTCCTACAATTATTGTAATGGTAGATGAACTAGCTGGCGATGGTGCAGGAGCGCCCTTTGTTCATAAGTTAGCCGAATGGTTACACGAACAATTTATTGAACCATTTGAAGGAACTCAATCGCCTTTTAAGGTTGTTCTGATTGTTGCCGATGCCTCGTTGAGCAATGAAATTGTTCTTAATAACTTTCTCAATTCAGGGAATCGCGCTCCTGACAAAGTGCTAATTAGTGCAAGTCAGGGTGAAGCTGCATTTCGGGTAACGGGTACTTATACAAAAGTCGGTCCCAAAAAATACCCGACACTGCACGTAATGACAAATAGCTATCCAGCTTCAAAACTGAACATTGACTATAGTATTCGCCTTTCACTTGTCACACCAGAGTTAATCAGTGATGGCAGAAAGCAGGGAATCCGACAAGCGATTAGAGAACAACTACAAGACAAATTTTTGATGAATGCTTATCAAGAAATCCAAAACGGGTTAAAACAAGGAGCAGAGCAGCTAATCTTCTTTGCCCAAGATAAAACATTTCTCCGTCAGTTGCGTGAGAAATTGACAATGGGAACAGATGCTCTATGCGAGAACGAACAGGTAGCAGTTTTGGATCAAAGCGTGCCACCGCATCAACGCTTGGAACTGGTACAGGAACCACGACGCGATCAGATCCGAGTTTTTCTGATGACTTCTTCAGGGGCGAGAGGAATTTCTTTCCCTAAAACCGATTGGATTATTGCGGCAATTCCCCGCTTCAATATTGAAGCCGCTTTGATGGAAATTGCACAACTGATTTATCGAGGTCGGGGAGAATATACAAATCCCGAAACTAGAGAGAAAGTTTCTGGAGATGACAAAAATCGACGGTTAGTTATGCTCATCAACGATGTTATCGTTGTAGAAGAAGATATCGATCGTCAAAGAGTCTGGTTGCGTCAGGCCAGCGATTTATTGACTTTGCTCGTGATGCTGCGTTCTACAATTTACACGCGCATCAAAGGGGATGCCGGACTGAAGCGGCAGCGAATTGCCTTTGTCCCAGTTGGTTCGGTTGGGGACACAGAATTATTGAGCTTGATGTCGGAAGATGTTTGTAGTTTCTTACACGAAGCTACAGTTTTTATGTACGATAGTCCCCATAAAGATGTTAAAGGAATTGTCAGTAAGGCAATGCAGCTAACGAGAAAAATTTTCGCTCGTTTCAAATTGCAAGGTTTAGCACCGGATAAAAATGCTAAGTCTTATGTAGATTATCAAACCCTAGAAGCGATGATCAAGACTGTTTCTCGTCCTTCAAGTCGGTTATTGCCATCGTTGGAAAACGATGCGTTGGTGATTCCAGAGAGCCTAACTTGTATCGGACCGTTTTGGATGGAAGACTGGAGCGATCGCAAAACCGAGGAACGCTTCAGCTTTGAGGGATGGCGAACGGATATTCAGGAAAATAGCAATCATCTTTTAGGATTGCTACGACAAATTTATGAAGGAAATAAGTTTCCACCAAAACTCAAACGTCCGGCAAAAGAATTGCATAAGTTATTGATTCGCGAACAGCAGGAAAGCATCATTGAATACTCAACTATTCAGGCTTTCAAAACCAAAAATATGGTAATTGGTCTACCGCTGGATTATCCCCATTTTTGGAGCGAGCAGTTAGAGGATGGGATTGGCGAACAAGTATTAGAAGACGCGGAAATTTGGAGGAATGCACTAGGACGCTCCTTAACACCTCAAGGTTTAGTGATGCCTGTAATAGCACAATATGAATCATTCCCTTGGGTGGCTGTGGCAGGCAGGCGAGTATTTGCACAATTAGAAACCGTTTTCGCCGATCGCTATTTTATGGCATCTAGTGAACTGAATCTTCTCAACACTATCTTGCTTGAAGATGAAGTCGAGTAAAACTTCTAAATTCTAATTAAATTCAAGCCCAAGAAGAAGCAATTTTTACTTCCAATTCTACAGGAACTTGCTGCAAATATACTTCTCCAGATTCTACCATCACTTTTTTGAGAATGCGAGTGGTTCTTTTTAAAGTAGTCTGCGGACACTCTAACAGAATCTCGTCATGTACCACACCGATTAATTTTGCTCCAGTCTTGGGTAGGACTTTGAACAAACGAGCGATCGCCACTTTCAACATATCAGCCGAAGTTCCTTGAACCGGGTGATTAAGCAACTCAGAAAGCCGGGGTTTCTTTGCCCACCGTCTTCTACGTCCGCCAATTGTACGAATTTGCTTGATATCTTTGACGTACACCCTTCTCCTGATGCTGTCATGCCATCTTTTGATTCCAGAATAAGCTTGGAAAAATCGTCTTCTGAACTCTTTAGCTTCGTCCAAGGTTAAAAGAACATCATATTTTTCCTCAGCATAAGCTTGAAGTTTGGCAGCACCCATGCCATAAATTAATCCGAAATTAACTGATTTAGCTATGCGCCTATCCTCTGCCGTTACCTCCTCTAATGGCTTTCCCGTAATCAAAGAAGCCGTTAAAGTATGCAAATCTTCACCTTTAGCGTAGGCATCTAACATTCGGCAATCGCCAGATATTTCAGCGACAATCCTTAGCTCGATTTGGCTGTAATCCGCTTTAATAATTTGATATCCGGGAGCGGCAATGAAGCACGCACGCATCCCCTTTGCCGTACAATTCCTGGGAACGTTTTGCAAGTTTGGCTTATTGCAACTAAAGCGTCCAGAACGCGCACCGCATTGCCGATAGCTGGGGTGAATCCTCCCCGTTATCGGGTGAATGTGTTTGGGCAATGCCTCAGCAAAATTTGAACACAAAGATGCTAATTTCCGATAATTAAGTAGCAACTGGATAATCGGGTATTGACCAGCTAGAGGAATAAGTTCGCTCTTGGTTGTTGACTTGATTGGAATGTTGAGAGCCTGAAGAGCACTTAAAACTTGTACAGACGAGCGAGGGTTTATGGTTTCCACCATCTCTGGAAATAGCGAAAGTTGTGCGCTAGGGGCTGGTTTAAGACCGGCTTTTACTAATTCCAGCAGCGTAGTCTGTTTTTGAGCTTTCAGTTCCTCCCCCACCAAATGCCATTGTTCTGCATCCAGTAACATTCCATTTAGTTCCATTTGGGCTACAGCAGGCATCGCTTCAAATTCAATTTGGGCGGTTTCTAGTAACCCAGCATTCCGAAGTTTTGAGATGAGTCGCGCTCTAATTTTCAGCAGGACAGCAGCATCTAAAGCGGCGTATTCTAACTGAGAAGCTGATAGCTTACCTCCGAAATTGCTCGACTGTAGGCTCTTGTCAAGTTTGATTCCTAAAAATTCAAGAGCGAGGGATTGTAGATCGTGGTTTTTCTTGAGTCCCGATCGCAACACCTGGCTCGCTAGCATGACATCAAAAAATGGGCCAGACGGTCTAAGTCCAGCTATTTCTAGTACCTGCCAGTCGAACTTACCATTTTGAAATATTTTGAGCGCACTGCTGTTTAGAAGTGCTTTTAAAGGCGATAATTCGCGCTCGGCAAAAGCAGCTAGATCGACAATTATCACTGGGCGTTGGGGAACAGCTATTTGGATGAGTCGGATGCGTTCCGTAAGTGGATCTAGCCCGGTGGTTTCTGTGTCTATGGCTATAACACGAGCTTTTATTAAAGGCGAGAGAACATCATTTAGTCTGGAAAAGTTTGTAATCAGCTCGTATTCCACAATAGGATTTGGGGCGAAGTGTGGGGAATTATTCATGGGAGTAGAGGGGTTTTAAGGTAATAGTTTTAGTCGTAAGATTGATAGAACTAGCAGAGATATTGGGGCAGACATTCGGTATTGAAGTCTAAGTTACATTCTTAATATTTATTTTGAAATATACTAATAGTAATTTGTTGAAAGGTAAGTTGTGCTGTCCCCACTAACCAAACGGTATAGTGGGGAAGCAATCATCTACCTTTTGTCTATTACAACTAGGTAGCTCTCAACAGTGACCGGGCGATCGCTCCCCCAAAAGATTTCTAAGGGAAGTTCGATTAACTTGGCTGACGTGCGCTTAAGAAAGGCTCGGAATGCTTGCGATCGCGGATCGGCTCGGACATTCATGGAATTGCTAACAACACTTACCAGGCGTCCATAATTGGCTAGAAAAAGGTTATAGGCACGTTGTATGATATCTAAATCAACTCCTTTGATGTGGGGCGTAGAAAATGGGGGATTTGCCAAAATTCTGCTATATCGCCTCTGCGGTTCAGTTGTTAACTAAAATGGCTTATATCCCCACCTATACGAATGTGAGGTGGGGATATAAGCCGAGGGATTGTGAGGTACATCCTTTATGGATCTCCGAGCAATCCCTAAATATTTCCGGCTTAGCTTTACTGTTATGTGTAAATTATAGTAAGATAAACATAACAGGGAGGTGATATTAAGTGCTACATAAAGCTGTGCAAGTCCGCTTATACCCATCTCAACAACAGCAAACACTACTAACTCAAGCATTTGGTTGCTCACGTTGGTGGTGGAATTATGCCTTGAATATATCTATTGAGACGTACAAAGAGACAGGCAAAGGGCTTGGACAAGTAGCACTCAATTCCTTATTACCTAAACTCAAAAAAGCGGAAGATACCCAGTGGTTAGCAGATTGTTACAGCCAAGTTTTGCAAGCTACAACGCTCAACTTAACCGCAGCTTATAAAAACTTTTTTGAAGGTAGAGCGAGATTTCCTCGGTTCAAATCCAAGCACGGTAGACAGTCGATTCAATACCCTCAAAAGGTCAAAATCGTAAACGGTAATGTCAGGCTTCCTGGCAAGATCGGTGAAGTCACAGCCAAAATACACAGACCAATTGAGGGGAAAATCAAAACCGTCACCATCAGCCAAACTTCATCGGGTAAATACTTTGCATCCATCTTGAGTGAGGTAGATGGAGAAAAGCCCAATTTTTCAGAAGGCAAGATTTATGGTGTTGACTTGGGACTAAAACACTTTGCAGTTATCACTGATGGTGAGAAAGTTTCCAAATACGACAACCCGAAGCATCTTGCCAAGCATCAGAAAAACCTCAAGCGCAAGCAACAAAAATTAGCACGCAAACAAAAGGGGAGTAAATCAAGAAATAAATATCGTAAAGTTGTCGCCAAAGTATACGAACGAGTTAGCAACTCACGGCAAGATTTTCTACATAAACTTAGTTACAAGTTGGTCAGCGATAGCCAAGCTGTCATAGTAGAAAGTCTTCATGTCAAGGGCATGGTTCGCAATCATAATTTGGCTGCATCAATATCTGATTGTGGATGGGGAATGTTCACTAATTTTTTAGCCTACAAGCTAGAACGCAAAGGCGCAAAGTTGGTGGAGATTGATAGATGGTTCCCTAGTTCTAAACTCTGCTCTAATTGTTTTTACGAGATGGATGAGATGCCGCTAGATATCAGGGAATGGACTTGTCCTAATTGCGGTACTCACCATGACCGAGATGGAAATGCAGCCATCAATATTAGAGCGGAAGGTATCAGAATGCTAAAGGCGGATGGTTCAGCCGTCGGGAGCATAACAGTTATGCGATCAGTATAAATACTGATGATAATTTAAGCTGCTGCTTTGAGATTGACACCAATCAT